>NZ_ATXJ01000003.1 GCF_000421625.1 Thermus islandicus DSM 21543
TGGGTGGCCACGGGGAGGTCCGGGTTCACCCGGAGGAGGACCCGGGCCCCCGGAAGGAGGCGGGCTACCCGCAGGAGGTCGCCCTCGGAATCCAACACCACCCAAGGGGCCTTCTCCCGAAGCGTTCCCAGGGCTTCTTCCGTCTTCACTGGGCCGTTCCAGAGCACCTCCTCGGGGCCAAACCCTGCCCGGTACGCCCGGAGGACCTCCCCCAGGGAGACGGCCTCGGCTCCCAGGCCCAGGGCGCGCAGGCGGCGTAGGAGGCCCAGACGGGGGTTGGCCTTGAGGGCGTAAAAGAGCCTGGCCTCGGGGAAGGCTTGCCTGAGCCTCTTTACCTGGGTGGCGATGCGGGTCCAGTCGTAAGCGTAGAACGGGGTGGGAAAGCGCCCTAGGGCTTCCCGAAGGGCCGCTTCAAAGACGGGGTTAAGGGGCTGCACCTCCTACCTCCCCCGGGGGTCCAGGGCATCCCGCAGGCCGTCTCCTATGAGGTTGAAGGCCAAAACCGTGAGGAGGATGCCTACCGCCGGAACCGTGGCCGCCCAAGGGGCCTCGGCCATGTAGTTCCGGGTCTCGGCCACCATGGCCCCCCATTCAGGGGTGGGGGGCTGGGCCCCGAAGCCGATGAAAGAAAGGCCTGAAGCGGTGAGGATGGCCGCGCCCACCTCGTAGCTGGCTTGGATCAACACGGGGGTTAGGCTGTTGGGTAGGAGGTGGCGCAGGAGGATACGGCCCCTTCCCGCGCCCAGGGCCCGGGCCGCCTCCACAAACTCCCGTTCCCTGAGGGCGAGGGTCTGGGCTCGCACCAACCTGGCGTAGATGGGCCAGGTAACCAGGGCTACCGCGAGGACCGTGTTGGTGAGATTGGGCCCCAAGGCGGCGGCGATGGCCATGGCCAAGATGAGGGAAGGGAAAGCAAAGAAGACGTCGGTGAGGCGCATGAGCAGGTTGTCCCAAGCCCCACCCAGCCCCCCGGCCAAGAGGCCCATGCCCACTCCCAGGAGGACGGCCAGAACCACGACTCCGAAGCCTACCCCCAGACTGATCCGCGCTCCATGGACCGCCCGGGCCAAGATGTCCCGCCCCAATTGGTCGGTTCCTAGAGGATGGGCAGGCCCCGGGGGTTGTAGGCGCGCCTCTAGGTTCTGGGCCAGGGGATCCCCCACGAGAGCTGGCCCTAGGAGGGCCACCAAGAGGATGGCTGCCAGAAGGGCTAGTCCCAAAAGCCCCCCGGGGTTTCTTAAGAAGCGGCGGAGGGGCCTAGGCATAGCGGATCCTCGGGTCTAGGAGGGCGTAGAGGAGATCCACCACTAGGTTGAGGAGAGCATAGATCACCCCTACCAGCAGGGTTACCCCCATGACCGCAGGGAAGTCTAGGCTGGTGGCGGACTGGGTGACGTACCGCCCCAGGCCCGGCCAGGAGAAGACGGTTTCGGTCAGGACCGCCCCCGAGAGGAGGCCTCCCAAAAGCCCACCCAGGAGGGTTAGGACGGGAAGGGCGGCGTTCTTGAGGACATGGCGGAAGACCACCTGGCCTTCGGAAAGCCCTTTAGCCCAGGCAGTGCGCACGTAGTCTTGGGCCAGAACCTCCAATACCGCTGCCCGAACCATGCGGGCGAGGAGTGCGGCTGAGGCCGAGCCCAGGACGAAGGCAGGGAGGAAGAGGTGGGCCAAGGCATCCTTAAGGGTGGTCCAATCCCTGGCGAGAAGCGCGTCTAGGCTCATTATCCCGGTGACGCTCTTCGGGGGTATAAGGAAGGGGTCAAGCCTGCCAGGGCCGGGCAGAAGTCCCAGCTTGCGGTGGAGCAAATCCAAAAGCAGCACAGCCAGAAAGAATACAGGAGTGGAGCCAAAAAGAAGGGCCAAGAGGCGCACGGCGAGGTCGGGAATCCGGTTTTGGTGCAGGGCGGCCCAGAGGCCTGCGGGAAGGCCTAGGGCCAGGGCCACCACAAAGGCGGCTAGAGCCAGCTCTAAGGTGGCGGGAAAGAACTCTTTCAGGTCCTCCACCACCGGTCGGCCTGTGCGCAGGGAGCGGCCGAGGTCCAGCTGAAGGAGCCGCTTGAGGTAGAGGGCGTACTGAACGGGGAGGGGTTCGTCCAATCCGTACCGCTCCCGAAACTCCCGAATCTGCTCCTCTCGGGCGTTTTCCCCTAAGGCTGCTACCGCCGGGTCTATGGGGATGACTTGGGCGATGAAGAAGGTGACAAAGGTTACGCCCAAGCCCACAAGGAGGACATAGAGGAGGCGCCTAAGCAAGTAACCCGCCACGGTAGGCCTCCGGACCTGCCCTGCCTTAGGGCACTTTGCTCACCTGCCAGAAAGGAGAGGACATCATCGGGTTTTTCAGGAAACCCTCCACCTTAGCTGAAAGGGCGATAGGCTGGGTGGGTTGGTAGAGGACCACGTAGGGGCCATCCCGGAGCACCTTTTCCGTGAGTACCTTGTAGAGGGCCTTCCGCTTGGCCACATCGGGCTCGAGGGCCGCCTGCCGGGCCAGCTTGGCCGCTGTTTCATCTACGTAGCTGTTCCTCCACGCCAAGGACCGGGCACCGTAGTCCGCCCATGGGGTGGCGTTGCCGTCGGGATCGGGGAAGTCCGGACTCCAGCCGGCCAGGACCATCTGGTGGTTTTGGGCCCGGTAGGTGTTGAGAAGCTCGGCGTTGGCGATGGTCCGGATCTTGGCCCTAAGCCCTGCTTTGGCCATGTCCGCCTGGAGCTTGGCCGCCACATCCGAACAGGGCACGCCGCCGCCGCAGATGCCCGTGCTGGCCAAAAGCTCAAACTCCAAGCCCTGGGGGTAGCCGGCTTCTGCCAGGAGCCTCTTGGCGCGAGCGGGGTCATACCTATAGGGGGTTGCCGGGTTGTACCCCAGAAGCCCCTTGGGGATAAAGGTCTGGATCTTAAGGGCGTTGCCCTGAAGAAGCGCCTCAATGAGCTCGTCCTGGTTCACCGCCCAGCGCACTGCCTCCCGCACCTTGGGGTTGGCAAAGGGGCTTCCCGCCTTCATGTTCATGCCCAAGTACTGGAGGCGCAGGGTCTCGGCCCGGATTACCTTGAACCTTGGGTTGTTCGCCAGCGCCCTCAGCGCCTCGGGGGTCAGCCCCTCGGCAATGTCTACCTCCCCGGACTCCAAGGCGGTGCGGAGCACTGCGGGCTCCTGGATGTAACGGAGGACCACCCGGGGGAGTTTGGGCTTTACCCGAGCATAGGGGTTGGCCTCGAGGAGCACCTGGCTCCCCCGGTCCCAGCGGACCAGCCGGTAGGGTCCGGAGCCCGCCGAGGCGTTGGCGAGGAAGTCCTTTCCGTAGTCCCCGCTCTTAGCGTTCTTCTGCACCTCCTCGGAGTCCACCACACCGCCGAGGGTGAAGGTGAGGATGGAGAGAAAGGACTGGGGCGAAGCGGTCTTGGGCAGGCGCACTTCCACGGTATAAGGGTCCAACGCCTTGGTGGCTCCAGGCCTGAGCTGGGCGATTTCCGTGAAGAGGAAGGAGCCGGGGCCCTTGAGGGCCAGGGCTCGTTCAAAGCTATAGACCACATCCTTGGCCGTGACCTCACGCCCTGTGGAAAAACGGCTCCCTCGGCGGAGCTTGAAGGTGAGGACCCAGGCGTCTTTGCCCCGTTCCACACTCCAGCTTTCTGCCAACCCTGGGCGCAGGGTGGAAAGGTCGTTCCCCTCAAAGCGCACCAGGGTTTCATAAAGGTTGTCGGCGATCATCACCCCGCTGAACTCATAAACCAGCTGGGGGTCCAGGGTGATGAGGTCGGTTAGATCCCCACCGTACACCAGGACCTGGGTGCGATCCTGGGCAAGGGCGGGGACAAGGGCAAGGAGTCCAAGGACTAGAGCCTTATGGATCGTCCACCTCATGACCATCCCTCCTTTCCTAAAACTATCATCCCTTCAGGCTTCCCAGGGTCAGGCCCTGGATAAAGTACCGCTGGGCCAAGAGAAAAACCAAAATGGGAGGAAGGGTTCCCAAGGTGAGGCCAGCCATGAGGACCGTCCATTCCGTGGAGAACTGGCCCTGAAATACGGCAAGGCCCACGGTCAGGGGGCGCATCTCTAGGGAGTTGGTGACGATAAGAGGCCAAAGAAAACTGTTCCAACCAGCCAGAAAGGTGAAGGTGCCTAAAGTGGCCAAGGCAGGGGCTGCTAGGGGAAGGGCCACCTTCCAGTAGATCTGCCACGGGGTAGCCCCGTCCACGATGGCGGCTTCCTCCAGCTCCCGGGGAAGCTGGAGGAAGTGCTGCCGCATGAGGAAGATGGCGAAGGCATCAAAAAGCCCAGGAAGGATCAAGGCGTAGTAGGTGTCCACCCAGCCCAGGTTCCGCATGAGGATGAAGAGGGGAATGATGAGGACGTGGACGGGGATCATCAGGGTAGCCAGGAACAGGAGGAAGAGCAGGGCCTGTCCCCGGAAGCGGAAACGAGCGAAGGCGTAGCCTGCCATGGCCCCGCTGGTGAGATTGAGAAGGGTAAGCCCGAGGGCCAAGATCAGAGAGTTCAGGTACCAGCGCCCGAAGGGCACGGTCGTGAGGACCCGGGAGTAGTTTTCCCAATGGAGTTCGCTGGGCCAGAGCTGCACGGGGAGATCAAAGACCGTACCTGGGGCCTTGAGGCTGGTGGACACCATCCAGAGAAAGGGGACGATCATGGTAAGCCCTCCGAGGAGGAGGAGCAGGAAGACCACGGCGTCCCAGAGTTTGGTCCAGAGCTTCACGCTTCCTCCAAAACCCAACGTCTTCTGAGGACCCACTGGAGGTAGGTGAGGGTGAAGAGGAGGAGGAAGAGAACCCAGGCGATGGCTGAGGCGTAACCCATTTCAAAGGGGAAGGTGCCGAAGGCCTTGCGGTACAGGTAGAGCATCAGCACGTTGGTGCTGTCCAAGGGGCCGCCCCCAGTCATGGTGTAGACGAGGCCGAAGACCTGAAACCCCCCGATCATGGCCAAGAGGGTGTTGAGGAAGAGAGTGGGGGAAAGAAGGGGGAGGACCACATAGAGGAACCGCTGGAAGGAGCTGGCCCCGTCCAAGCTCGCAGCCTCCAGGTATTCCCGATTGATGTTTTGAAGCCCAGCCAGGAAGATGAGCATCCTCAGGCCGACTCCTGCCCACACGGAGGCGAGGATCACCCCCCAAAGGGCCCAACCGGGGTCGGCGAGCCAACCTGGACCCTCACGGGCCAGCCAGACCACCCAGCTAGGGGCTTCGGCCCCAAAGCGGTGCCAAAGACCTTCCAGTTGCTGCCCAAGGTAGCGGAGGAAGAGGTTCACGGGCCCTACTGTAGGGTTCAAGACCCAGCGCCAAAGGAGGCCCACCGCGACCACGCTCGTCACCGTAGGCAGGAGGTAAAGGGTGCGCAGTATCCGTACACCCCGCCAAGGGCGGTTCAGGCCCAGGGCCAGGAGAAGAGCCAGGAGGATTTCTAAGGGTACCGCCACCCCCACGTAGAGGAAGGTGTTCCAAAAAGCCCGGTGGAAGCTCGGATCCTCTAAGAGGCGGTGGTAGTTGGCCAACCCGACCCAATGTTCCCTAAGGGTTTTTAGGGTGAGGGGCTCTAACCCATCATAGGAGACAAAGGAGAGGAGAAAGCTTACCAGAATGGGTCCAAGGTTAAAGGCCAGGAAGCCCGCTAAGGAGGGGAGGAGGAAGAGAATAGGGAAGCGAAAGTAGGCGCGCATAGGGGCTCCTGGCCTTTGGGCTAGCGGCGTTTCCGCTCGGCCTGTACCTCCTCCAGGATCTTTTGCACCTGGGGGGCCACCCCGTCCAGGGCGGGTTTCAGTTCGGCCTTACCCTGCCAAACAGGCTCCAGGGCCTTGTTGATGAGCTGAAGAGCCTCGTTCCAGCGCTCGAAGGTTTCGGTGGGACGGGCAGTCTTGTTGACTGTAAGGAAGAAATGCTGGTTCTTAGGCGGTGGGGGGACAAAGAAGCTCTTGAGGCTTTGCAGGCTTTTTTCCACATTTTTGACGTCCACGCCCCGAGCAGGGATAATAAGGCCGGTTTTGGTGAAGATTTGGCTGGCCTCGGGGCCTGCGAGGAACGCGAGGAGTTTCCAGGCTGCTTCGGGGTTCTTGGTGTTGGCCGCCATAACCCAGCCGGAGCCGTCGATGTCCACGATGCTCCCGGCCTTGCCTCGGGGGAAGGGTACCACATCAAAGTCAAACTTGGCCCGGGCCTTCAGGGTGGGCACTCGCCAGCGGCCATCCACAATCATGCCCGTCTGGCCATTGAGGAACATGGTGAAGGCCCCGCGGTCCTGTGCCTCTTCGGGGGTCGGTGCCACGTGATGCTTGTAGCGGAGGTCCAAATAAAACTGCAATCCCTCCAGAGAAGCTGGGCTATTCAGAAGGAAGCGGGAGTGATCTGGACTGTAGAAGCGCCCCCCTGCCGACCATACCCAAGGTTGCCAGAACAAGTAGAAGGTCTGGAAGGAAACCCCCCACTGGATCCGGCGCCCGTCTTTCTCCACGGTGAGGGCTTTGGCGTACCGCAGGAAGTCGTCCCAGGTCCACTCAGGTTTGGGATCGGGCAGACCGGCCTTTTTGAGCAGGTTGCGGTTGTAAAAGACCACCAGGTTGGATACGTCGCGCGGCAGGCCGTATTGGGCCCCGTTCCACTGGAAGGCCTTTAGGATGCCAGGGAAGATGTCCCCCGTAGGGTAATTGTCACGTTTGAGGAAGGGCTCCAAAGGCTTGAGGACCCCCCTCGAGGCCATCCCTGGGAAGTCTATGTTGTTCAGGAAGAAGACGTCTGGAGGGGTACCTGCGGCGATCATGGCCGTGATCTTGGTCAGGTACTCGCCTGAGGGGATGTTGATGTACTCCACCTGGATCCCCGGGTTCCGCTCCTGGAAGAGGCGGATCACCTGCTGATAGGCCTGAATCTCCTCCTGGCTGCCCCAGCTCGCTAAGACCAGCTTCTGGGCTGTAGCGAAGGCCATGAGTACCCATAGGACGCTCAACCACCTTCTCATGGTACACCTCCAAAGACCCATTGTCCCCGGGGGGTATATTTCCCCGCCAGGGCCTCCAACGCAGCCCGTACTTGGACCGCGCGGTGGCCGTGGGTTGCTAGGTAGCCTTGGGGCCGCCCGGGCAGGAGCCGCAGGTCATCTGGATTGCCCAGAGCCACCACGTAAAGGGGCTTGCCCGTTTCAGCAAGCCGTTTGAACAAGGCCTTCTGCCCCTCTTTGAACCCCCCTAGCCAGCGGTAAGTGGAAAGGACCACCCGTTCTGCCCCCATCGCTAGGTAAGCAGCCCGGTCCACTTCCTCCAAGGTGGGGTTCTCGGAAAGGTTGAACCCCTGGCTTCCTGGGAGGTGGGTGGGGGCGAGGTCGGCAAGGGTGGGCTCGGCCCCATAACGATCACTGATCCTTAGGCCCAAAACCAGGGTGCCGGGCCCGGGGAGGGGGAGGCTTCCGAAGAGATGCACCACTCCCCTCCGGGCGGCCTCGAGGGCCAAGGCTTCTTCCTCCTTAGGGGTGAAGGGGCAATCCCCCTTATGAGCCAGCAGGGCCAAGGCGCGGCGCCGCGCCGCCTCAGCCCGCTCCCTGCCGATCTCCTGGCCCAAAGCCCGGGCCAAGCGGGCATGCACCTCCAGGAGAGCCCTTTCGTCGGGCTCCACTAAGAGGAGGTCCGCTCCAGCCTTTACCGCCAAAAATGCGGCCTCCCCGGCGCCAAAGTTCTTCTTGATGGCGCCCATGGCCATGTCGTCGGTGAGGATGGCTCCCTGGAATCCCATCTCCTTGCGCAAAAGACCGGTAAGCACTCGCTCCGAAAGGGTAGCGGGGAGGACCGGATCCAAGGCAGGGAAGAGGATGTGAGCGGTCATGAGGGCCGGCATCCCCGCCGCCACATAGCGGCGAAAAGGGAGGAGCTCCGCCTGCTCCAGGGCCTCCCGGGGTTTGTCTACCCTGGGAAGGTCCAGATGGGAGTCGGTGGCCGTGTCCCCATGGCCGGGAAAATGCTTGCCTACCGGCTTGGCTCCTGAACGCAAGATCCCCCGGGCAAAGGCCAGACCCATGCGGGCCACCCGTTCCGGATCCGCCCCAAAGGAGCGAAGGCCGATGATGGGGTTTTGGGGATTGAGGTTGACGTCCAAAACCGGGGCCAGGTTCACGTCAGCCCCCAAGCGGCGCACCTGGCACCCCAGCGCCCAGCCCACCCGCTCCACCAGACCCTCGTCCCCACTGGCAGAAAGGGCCATGGCCGAGGGGAAGCGCACCACCCCCTCGCGGTAGGTGGTAAAGGGGCCTCCCTCCTGGTCCAGCATCACCACCAGCTGAGGGTCAAAAGCCTTCAGGCGTCGTACAAGGTCCACAGGATCCCGGCGCAGGTTGGATGGGTAGAGGATCACCCCGCTGGGCCGGACCCGGCGCAAAAGCTCGTAGGGAACCTCTTCTCCCTTAAAGCTCATCACCAGAAAGCTTCCCGCCTGCGCCGCTGCTGTACCGAGGCCCAGGGCTAAGGCCAAAAGCCTCACCTCCTCACCTCCTGGAGGGCTTCCCGTACACCTTTTTCCTCTAGAAGCCGCTCGGCCTCTTCAGGGGGAAGGCCTAAGGCCACCAAGGAGGCCAGTGCCGGGTCGGGATGGACCTTTAGCAAACGGAGGGCCTCTTCCTCCGATACACCCGCCATGGCCTCCACCATCTGGGCTCCCCGCTTACGCAGCTTCTCGTTCTCTGCCCGCATGCGGGCCATAAGGTTTCCATAGGTGCGACCCAAAAGGAGCATGACCAGAGTGGAGAAAAGGTTCAGCGCCGCCTTCTGAGCCGTTCCTGCTCCCAGACGGGTGCTCCCAGCGAGCACCTCGGGGCCGGTATCCAGCAGGATGGGGTGGTGGGCTTCTTGTAGGAGGGGGGTCTCGGGGTTGTTGGCCATGGCTATCGTGAGGGCCCCTGCTTCCTTGGCACCCCGGAGGACCCCAAGGGTGTAGGGGGTGCGGCCGCTGGCGGCCACCGCCACCAGGACATCCTGAGGATCCAGGCCTGCTCCTAGGCGATACCCTTCCTCGGCCCGGTCCTCCGCTCCCTCTAGGGAGGAAAGGAGTCCCTTCTCCCCTCCAGCCAGGAAGAAGCGCACCCGCGCGAAGCTGAAGGTGGGCCAGAGCTCCACCCCGTCGGCTACCGCTAGGCGGCCGCTGGTGCCCGCTCCAGCATAGACGAGGTAACCGCCCCGGCGGAGGCGTTCCGCCGCCCCCCTGGCGGCGGCCTCGAGGGAGGGCAGGGCCGCTTTGAGGGCAGAGAGGGCGCGGAGCTGGCCCTCGTATAGGGCTTCCAGCGCTTCCCTGGGAGGCCAGCGATCCAGGTCTTGGTAGCGGAACGCTTTCTCCTCCGTCATGATACCTCCGCAGCCAGCGTGTTGCCCACGGCCCGCCGCAAGGGAGCGATAGAGGGGCGGTGCCGGGTTGGGTGCACAGCGTTGGTAAGGAGGGCCCAGGCATACCCCCGTTCGGGGTCCAGGAACACGCTTACGCCGGTGAACCCCGTATGGCCGAAGGAGCCCCCTGAGGCCAGGCTTCCGCCGTGCCACCCAGGATGCTTTCGCTCCCATCCGAGGAACCGCTCGCCGTGAGGCGTGAGCATTTCCTCCCAAGCGGCCCGGGAAAGCCAGCGGCCCTGGAGGAGGGCTTGAAGCTCGCCCAGGACCCCCTCCAGCGTCCCAAAAAGCCCCGCGTGCCCCGCGGCTCCGCCAAGGGCAAAGGCGTTTTCATCGTGTACCTGCCCCCGCAACACTCTTCCCCGCCAAGGGCATCGCTCCGTGGCTGCGCTCTGCTCTGGGGGTGGGGAAAAGGTGAGGCCAGGTGGTAGGGCGAACTCCCCCAGGGGTTTGCCCCGAACCCGCTCCAAGAGGATGCCTAAGAGCATGTACCCAATGTCGGAATAGGTGGGCCGCCCCAGGGGCCAGGGGTATTGGAGGAGGCGAGCCTTCAACTTCTGCCCTTCCCCCCAGGTGTACACAGCCTCCCAGGCGGGGAGGCCTGAGGTGTGGGCCAGGAGCTCCCGTATGGTTTTGCCCTTAAGAGGGTGGTCCTTGAGCCAAAGGAGTTCAGGAAGGTGGAGGGAGAGGGGATCGTCCAGATCCAAAAGCCCCTCCTCCACGGCCCGGAGCACCTCCTTTAGGGTGAAAAGGGGCTTGGTCAGACTGGCAAGGTCGAAGAAGGTACCAGCCTCCAAAGGGACGGGCTCGGGCTCCTTTTGGGCTAGGCCCAGATGGAGGCTTTCCCGGCGACCATCGGCAAAGACCACTCCGAAGGCCGCTCCGGGCACTGTACCCCTTGCTATAGCCTCCTCGAGGATGGCCCTTACCCGCATGCCTCTGAGTCTAACCTGTAGGCGATTGGTATGCAAGTGGTATGCTAAGAGGGCCGGCACCCTGGGTAGGTGGTCCTTCCGGAGGTGTTCCGCGGAAGGTGCTCCTGGGGCCCGGACGGAGGTTGGCGCTTGGGCCGTTCAGGACCTAGGTACATCTTGGTGGCGGAGCGCTTGCGGGAGGGGCTTTGGCGCAAGGAGTACGGGACAAGCCTTCCCCCCGAAAGGGAGCTGGCCCGGATCATGGGCGTATCGCGGGATACCCTTCGCCGGGCCCTGGAGGTTTTGGAGGAGGAGGGGCTCGTCTACCGGCGGCAGGGGAGTGGAACCTTCGTGGCGCGGAGGGCCACCTTCCGTGCCCGCCTTTTAGGGTTCACCGAAGAGATGCGGGCCCTAGGCCTGATTCCCTCTTCCCGCTTCCTTGGGGGGGGACGTGGCCCGGCTACGGCGGAAGAGGCTTTTCAGCTCCGCCTCTCCCCTGGAGAGGAGGTGCTCCGCCTGGAACGTTTGCGCTTAGCCGATGAGGAACCTATGGCCCTGGAGCGGGCCGCCCTACCTGTTTGGGCTCTGGAGGAGATTCCCGAAGGCTCCCTCTACCAGGCCCTCGAGGCCCGCGGGCTTCGTCCTGTGCGAGCGCTTCAGCGGTTGCGGGCCGTGGTTGCTCGGGAAGAGGACCGCCTCCTTGGGGTGGAGCCTGGGGCCCCGCTCCTCTACCTTGAACGGGTGAGCTTTCTCCCAGACGGCCGCCCTGTGGAGTTCGTGAAGAGCCGCTACCGGGGGGACCGGTACGAGCTCCTGGTGGAACTCTTCTGCGCTACTCCCGGGCCCCCCTGATGGGGGGAGCGTGGGGTGTGGGAAAGGAGGCGTAATCCAATGAGGGTGCTCGGGCTGATGTCCGGTACCAGCGCGGATGGGGTGGACCTCGTTCTGGCGGAGTTTTATGGGGGAGGGAGAGAGCTTCGTTACCGCCTTGTTGGCTACCAGGAGGTGCCCTATCCTGCGGATCTGCGCCGGCGGATCCTGGCTGCCATGCGAGGCGCAGAAACGCGGGAAATTGCTCTCCTGCACCACGATCTAGGCCGGTTTTACCGCCAGGCGGCGGCCGGGTTCCAGGGTCAAGCCCAGCTGGTAGGGCTTTCGGGCCAGACCGTCTGGCACGAACCGCCGGAGGCCACCTTCCAGTTGGGGGAGCCCAGCTACTTGGCCGAATCCCTCGGGGTTCCCGTGGTCTACGGCTTCCGGGCGGTGGACCTGGCGGCGGGGGGGCAGGGGGCACCCCTGGTGGCCTACCCAGACCTCCTTCTTTACGGGGAGGAGGGCAAGCGAGTGAGCGTGCACAACCTAGGGGGGATCTCCAACCTTTCTGCTTTTCAGGGGCGGGATCCCGCCACGCTGATCGCCTTTGACACCGGCCCCGGGGTCTGCCTCTTTGACGAGGCGGTGGCGGCCCTGGGCCTCACCCTGGATAAGGCGGTGGAGTTGGCCGAGGCGGGGAGGGTGGATCAGGAGGCTCTTTCCCTATGGCTTGGCCACCCTTATTTCCAGCTTCCCCCACCTAAGACCACGGGCCGGGAGGTGTGGCGCCTCGAGGCGCTCCCCTCGAGGCCCCACGACCCTCCTACCCTCCTCAGGACCCTCCTCGCCCTTACGGCCGCCAGTATCCGCCTGGCTTATGAGCGGTTCGTGGGTCCGGTGGACCGGGTGCTCCTGGCCGGGGGTGGGGCGAGAAACCGTCTCCTGGTAGCCCTTTTAAAGGAGGTCCTTCCCATAGAGGTTATGGACAACCCCAAGGTGCGGGAGCCTTTGGCCTTTGCTCTACTGGCCTACCTTTACGTTCGGGGTGAGGTGAACGTCTTGGGGCGGGCCACGGGGGGACGGGATGTGCGCGCAGGTCAGGTGGTAGAACCCTTTTGACGGAGGCACCATGACCTTGGAAGGCCGAATCCTCACGGAACGAGGTTTTGTGGAAGGGAAGCTGTACTTCTCCTCTCACATCGAGGCCTTGGAGGAGAGGGAGGTGGGGGGACCCTATGTCCTTCCCGGCTTTTTGGACCTTCATGTCCATGGGGGAGGGGGGGCGGACGCCATGGAGGGCAAAGAGGCCGTCTTGGCCATGGCCCGCTTCCATCTCCGCCACGGCACCACCGGTCTGCTTCCCACCACTGTCACCGCTCCGATAGGAGACCTAAAGCGGGCCCTAGAGGGACTGCGCGAAGCCATTGGGGCCTGCCAGGCCCTTCTTGGGGTTCACCTGGAGGGTCCTTTCCTCAGCCCGAGGCGGCTTGGAGCCCAGCCCCCCTTTCCCCGCTTACCGGATCTGGACCTCATGGAGGAACTCCTGGCCCTGGCCCCGGTGCGGGTGGTTACCCTAGCCCCTGAGCTCCCCGGGTCCTTAGAGCTGGTCCGGTTTCTGGCGGAGAGGGGAGTGCGGGTCCAGCTGGGCCATACCGCCGCCAGTTACGAGGAGGGTCTAGCTGCCCTAGAGGCCGGTGCCTCGGGCTTTACCCACCTCTACAACGCCATGACCGGCCTGCACCACCGGGAGCCTGGGGTGGTGGGGCTTGCCCTGGAACGGGGGATGTGGGCCGAGGTAATCCCCGATGGGTTGCATGTGCACGTGGCGGCCCTCCGCTTGGCCCTGAAGGCTATTCCTGGCCTTTACTTTGTCAGCGATGCGGTGGCGGCAGCGGGGATGCCAGACGGGTTCTACGCCTTGGGGGCCCATCGGGTGGAGAAGCGGGGGGAGGGGGTGTGGCTAGGGGAAAGCCTGGCGGGGAGTGCCCTTACCCTAGACCAGGCTTTAAGGAACCTGGTGGCCTGGGGTTTCCCTCTGGAGGAGGTGGCCCGGAGGCTTTCCACCTGGCCTGCCCGGTATCTTGGCCTTAAGGATAGGGGAGAGATTGCTTTGGGGAAGCGGGCCGACCTAGTGGTGCTGGACGAGGGGCTTAGGGTACAGGCGGTTTACCTGGCGGGGAAGCGGGTAGCCTAATATCACCCCATGGGGGCCCCGGTAGAAAGTCCCGGAGGGGTTATTGGAGCTTAGGAGCGAAAGTTGTTCTTGGGCTCACAAGGTTGGCTTTTGTTAGCCCCTTGACTTAAAGGAAATCCCCTTGATACACTCGGGGCTGGCACTTGGAGAGGTGCCCGAGTGGCTGAAGGGACACGACTGGAAATCGTGTAGGCGGGCTTAAACCTGCCTCGCGGGTTCGAATCCCGCCCTCTCCGCCAAGCTTGCCCTCGGCCCTGGTGCCGGGGTTTTTTGCTGAGCGGGGAAAGGCCCCCACCTCGAGGGGGATATCATGGGGAGCGTGGTGCGCTTCCGCAGGGAAGGCCTGCGCCTGGACCAGGCGGTGGCCGAGGTCTGCGGCGTGAGCCGGGCCAAGGCCCAAGACTGGATCGCCCGGGGCCTGGTGCGGGTGGGGGAACAGGTGGTGGTCAAACCCGCCTATCGCCTGAAGGGCGAGGAGGTGGTGGTGAAGCCCCTGGAGGAGCGTCCCCTGGTGGTGCCGGAGGACTTCGCCTTGCCCGTCCTTTACGAGGACGAGGACCTCCTGGTCCTGAACAAACCCCCGGGGCTCTTAAGCCACCCCGCGCCGGGGGTCTACACCGGCACGGTGGTGAACGCCCTCTTGGGGCGCTACTTCCCCCCTCCCGAGGGCGAGATGCCCCCCGAGAGGGTACGCCCGGGCATCGTTCACCGCTTGGACAAGGATACGAGCGGGGTTCTGGTGGTGGCCAAGGGCCCTGGGGCCCTCGAGGCCCTTTCCCGGGCGTTCCGCGACCGGATGGTCATGAAGCGGTACCTGGCCCTCACCGAAGGCCATCCCAGGGAGGGCACCCTCATCGCCCCCATCGGCCGTCACCCCGTGGAGCGGCACAAGATGCACGTGGGCGGGGTGGCCCCCCGGTATGCGGAGACCGAGTTCCAGATCCTGGGCCGGGCCGGGGCCTACGCCTTGGTGGAGGCGAGGCCCCACACGGGCCGCACCCACCAGATCCGGGTTCACCTCAAGTACCTAAGGGCCCCGGTCCTGGGGGACGAGCTTTATGGGCGGAAGAGCCCTTACATTCCCCGCCAGGCCCTGCACGCCTACGAGCTCCGCCTTCCCCATCCCCGCACGGGGCGCGTCCTGGAGTTCTTGGCCCCCGTGCCCCGGGACATGGTGGAGGCCTGGCGCGCCCTCGGGGGGGAGTGGCCTGAGGGGGTCGCGTTGGCAGAAGACCCCGTATAATCGCTCCTAATGAGGCACTCTCCGGTTCCTCCGGCGCAGGGTACGGGTAAAGTCCGTGGTCCGGACCCGTCCCTGGTGGCCTCCTACGCCCTCCACATCGGGGACGCCCGTAAGGTTCTCGCCGAGCTTCCCGAGGCCTCCGTCCACCTGGTCCTCACCTCGCCCCCCTACTGGACGCTCAAGCGCTACGAGGACACCCCGGGCCAGCTCGGCCACATTGAGGACTACGAGGCCTTCCTGGACGAGCTGGACCGGGTGTGGCGGGAGGTCTTCCGCCTCCTCGTGCCCGGGGGCAGGCTCGTCATCGTGGTGGGGGACGTGGCCGTGGCGAGAAGGCGCTTCGGGCGGCACCTGGTCTTTCCCCTTCACGCCGACATCCAGGTCCGGTGCCGCAAGCTTGGGTTTGACAACCTCAACCCCATCATCTGGCACAAGCACACCAACGCCCGCCTCGAGGTGGAGGGGCGAGGCGTCTTCCTGGGCAAGCCCTACGAGCCCGGGGCCGTCATCAAGACGGAGATTGAGTACATCCTCATGCAGAGGAAGCCCGGGGGCTACCGCAAGCCCACCCCTGAGCAGCGGGAGAAGAGCCGCCTTTCCAAGGAGGACTTCCACTGCTTCTTCCGGCAGATCTGGGACGACATCCCCGGGGAGAGCACCCGGGCTCACCCCGCGCCCTTCCCCCTGGAACTCGCCGAGCGCCTGGTGCGCATGTTCAGCTTCGTGGGGGACGTGGTCTTAGACCCCTTCGCCGGGACCGGGACCACCCTCGTGGCCGCCGCCAAGTGGGGGAGGAGGGCCCTCGGCGTGGAGCTCGTCCCGGGCTACGCCGTTCTCGCCCGGGAGCGCTTCGCCCGGGAGGTGCCCGGGGAGGTGCTGGAGGTCGTGGAGGACTAGATGGAGCTCCGGCGGGCCTTGGAAGCAGCCCTTCGGGAAGGGCTGGCAAAGCCAGCCCAGAGCAAGAGGCGTTGGGACCTTTTGGCGGACTACTGTATTGCCCGGTTGGAAGCCCGGGGCCTTAGAGGCCTTCTGGGAGGAAGCCGGGGTGAGGTGAGCGTCCGGGGTTTTCCCCGGGAGAAGAACTGGGACGTGGTCCTGCTCGCCCCCCTCCTCGCGGGCGGGGGAGGTTCGCGCATCCAGCACCCAGGGGAGAAGCCCCGCCTTCTTCTTTCCCTCAAGTCGCTCCTCCGCAATCCCCTGGGTTCCCTCCCCAACCGGTTGGACGACCTTCTCGGCGAGGTTTCCTCTGTCCAGATGCTCTACCCGGAGGTGGTCATCGGCTACGCCGTGGTGTTGGACCACGGGGCCTTTGGCAAAAGCACGGGGGGGAAGGCCGCTAAGGCAGGAGGAGAGGAGTGGGAGGAGGGCTACAACCGCTTTAAGGACTGGCTGGACGACTTGACCCAGCGGCGGCCTCCCTTGTGGGCCCAGGGCCTCATTGAGGGGCACTGGGTCATTGAGGTGGGCAGTCGGACCCCCGGCCTATTCCTGGACCTCGAGGCCACCCTGGAGGCGGGGGAGGCCTTCTTTGACGCCCTCGTAGGGGCCCTGAGGGAGCGGGAGCCTCTCCTCTTCCTAAACCCAGGTCAAAAGCCCCTTTAGCGCCCGTCCCAGGCGGCGCACGCCCTCCTGGATCCCCTCCCGGTCCAAGGTGGCGTAGGAGAGCCTCAGGGTGTTCTCCCCGCCTCCATTCGCGAAGAAGGGCCCCCCGGGCACGAAGGCCACGTTCTCGGCGATGGCCCTTTGGAAGAGGGCCTCGGCGGAAAGCCCTTGGGGAAGCTCCATCCAGACGAACATCCCCCCCTTGGGCCGGGTGTAGCGCACCTCCTTGGGCATCTCCCGGTCTAGGGCCTCGAGCATGGCCTCCGCCTTCTCCCGATAGGTCCTGCGGATGAGCCGTAGCCTGGCCTCAAAGCCCTCCTTCACCAGCTCGTGCACCAGGATTTGGTTCAGGACGGGGGTGTGCAGGTCCGTTCCCTGCTTGGCCTGGACCAGCTTCTGCAGGGCCTCCGGGTGCCCCACGGCAAAGGCCACCCGGAGGCCAGGGGCCAGGACCTTGGAGAAGCTCCCGAGGTAGATGACCCCGGGGTAGCCCGCCTCCCGGGCGAGCTCAAAGAGGCTCTTGAGGCGGGCCTCGCCGAAGTAGAGCTCCCGGTAGGCATCGTCCTCCACCACCACGAGGCCCCGCTCCATCACCCGCTCCAAGAGCCTCTCCCGCGCGGAAAGGGGCATGAGGCCGCCCGAGGGGTTCTGGAAGGAGGGGATGAGGTAGAGGAAGCGGGGGCGTTCCCGCCGGAGTACCTCCTCCAGGGCGGAAAGGTCCGGTCCCTCCTCCCCGGCGGGCACCGTGAGGAAGCGGGGTCCGTAGGCCCGGAAGGCTTGGATGGCCCCCATGTAGCTGGGGGCCTCGAGGAGGACCGGGGCGCCCTCGTCCAGGAAGACCTTGCCGAGAAGGTCCAGGCCCTGTTGGCTTCCCGTGGTGATGAGGACCTCCTCCGGGGTGACCGAAAGCCACTCCGCCACCCACGCCCTTAAGGGGAAATACCCCTCGGTGGGGCCGTACTGCAGGGCTACCTCGCCTTTTTCCCGCAGGATCCTTTGGGCCTTCTCCGCTGCCTCCTCCTTGGGGAAGAGCTCGGGGGCGGGGAGCCCCCCGGCGAAGCTGAGGATCCCGGGCCTCTGGGTAAGCTTGAGGAGCTCCCGGATGGTGGAGGCCTGGATCCGGGCCGCCCGCTCACCGAACAGGGTGTTCCAGTGCAGGGTTTTCACCGAAACATTCTACCCCCGTAGCCCGGGGTCCTCAGGGGAAAAGCCGCCGGTACGCCTCCAGGGCGAAGCGGTCGGTCATGCCGGCCAGGTAGTCGCAGACGGCCCTCTCCAGGCCCTCCTCCGGGATCCTGCCCTGCACCTCCTTGGGCAGGATCTCCGGGTGCCCCACGTAGGTGGCGAAAAGCCCCTCCAGGACCATCTCCGCCTTGCGCCTCTCCCTCAGGACCTCCGGGTGCTGGTAAAGCCTTTCCCGGAGAAAGGCTTGAAGCTCCCGGTGCGCCCTTTCGGCCTCAGGGGAGAGGGCCGCCAGGCGCTCGGGGTGGCGGCGCACCTCCTCGGCGCTCCTCACCCTCCTTCCTTCCACCCTCCGGTGGGTGGCCTCCGTGGCCTCGGCGATGAGGTAGCCGAGGAGCTGGCGGATGAGGACCCGCCGCCCCAGCTCCGTGAGGCGGGAGAGCTCCAGCCCTTCCTCCTGGGCCAGGGCCCGCAGGAGGGGGACCTCGGCGAGCTCCTCGGGGCGGAGGAGCCCCGAGCGGAGGCCGTCGTCCAGGTCGTGCGCGGCGTAGGCGATGGCGTCGGAGAGGTCCACCACCTGGGCCTCGAGGGTCCCTTGTCCGGGGTAGTCGGGCTTGAAGCCGGGGGCGTAGGCGGCCTCGTGGGTGGCGATGCCTTCCAGCACCTCGTAGGTGAGGTTCAGCCCCTTGAAGCCCGGGTAGCGCTCCTCCAGGTGGGTGAGGAGGCGCAGGGCCTGGGCGTTGTGCTCAAAGCCTCCGTGGTCTTGCATGAGGGCGTTCAGGATCCGCTCTCCCGTGTGGCCGAAGGGGGGGTGGCCCAGGTCGTGGGAGAGGGCGATGGCCTCGGTGAGGTCCTCGTTGAGTCCAAGGGCCCGGGCGATGGAGCGGGACACCTGGGCCACCTCCAGGGTGTGGGTGAGCCGGGTGCGGTAGTAATCCCCGGCCCAGTTGGGGAAGACCTGGGTCTTGTACTCCAGGCGGCGGAAGGCGGTGGTGTGGAGGATGCGGTCCCGGTCCTTCTGGTAGGGGGTGCGGTAGGGGGATTCGGGCTCGGGGTGTTGGCGTCCCCGGGTGTCCCTGGCCTTTTGGGCGTAGGGGGCGAGTCGGGTGGCCTCCAGCTCCAAAAGCTTTTCCCGCGGGAAGAGCATCCCCTAGACCCGCTTGAAGAGGAGGACGGCGTTATGGCCGCCGAAGGCGAAGGAGTTGGAGAGGGCGTAGTCCACCCGCGCCTCCCGGGGCTCGGGCACAAAGTCCAGGTCCAGCTCGGGATCGGGGTCCTCGAGGTTGATCGTGGGGGGGATGATCCCGTGGTAGAGGGCCTGGACCGTGGCGATGGCCTCCACCGCCCCCGCGGCTCCTAGGAGGTGGCCGATCATGCTCTTGGTGCTGGAGACCATGAGCCTTTTGGCGTGTTCCCCGAAGACCTGCTTGATGGCGAGAACCTCCGCCCGGTCCCCCGCAGGGGTGGAGGTGCCGTGGGCGTTGATGTAGCCTACCCGTTCCGGGTCCACCCGCGCATCCTCCAGCGCCCGCCGCATGGCCAAGGCCGCCCCCTTGCCCTCGGGGTGGGGCTCGGTGATGTGGTGGGCGTCGGCGCTGCGACCGAAGCCCACGAGCTCGGCGTAGATCCGGGCCCCGCGCTCCTTAGCGTGCTCGTACGCCTCGAGGACCAAAACCCCCGCCCCCTCCCCCATCACGAACCCGTCCCGGGAGAGGGTGAAGGGGCGGCTTGCCTTGGCGGGCTCCTCGTTCCGGGTGGAAAGCGCCCGCATCACCGCGAAGGCCCCTATGGCCATGGGGGTGATGGCCGCCTCCGTTCCCCCGGCGAGGACGACCTCCGCCTCCCCCAGCTGGATCATGCGCAGGGCCTGGCCCAGGGCGTCCGAGCCCGTGGCGCAGGCGGTGACCGGGGTGGTGGAGGGCCCCATGAAGCCGTAGCGCATGGCGATCTGGGCCGAGGCCATGTTGGCGATCATCATGGGGATGAAGAAGGGGCTGATGCGGTTCGGGCCCCTTTCCAGGAAGACCCGGCTCTGGGCCTCCCAGGTCTCCATGCCCCCAATCCCTGTGCCCACCAAGGTGCCCACCCTCTCGGGGTCCAGCTTCCCGGGCTCCAGCCCCGCGTCCTCCAGGGCCAGGTGGGCGGCGATCAGGGCGTACTGGACGAAGCGGTCCAGGCGACGAAGCTCCTTCTTGTCCAGGTAGTCCTCGGGGTTCACCTCCACCTCGGCGGCAATGCGCACGGGGAGGGCCGAGGCGTCAAAGCGGGTGATGGGGCGGACCCCGCTTTGGCCCGCAAGCTGGGCTCGGTGAAAGGCCTCCTGCCCCACCCCTACGGGGGTGAGGGCGCCTAGGCCGGTAACCACCACGCGTCGCATGGGCGTAGTATAACCTGGGAAGGCGGGAGCCTCGCGGGCGGCTTCCCCGGGGAAAGGGGCCTGTCCTAGCCCACCTTGGCCTTGATGTACGCCACCGCGTCCTTGACGGTGCGGATCTTCTCGGCCTCCTCGTCGGAGATCTCCAGGCCGAACTCGTCCTCCAGGCCCATGATGAGCTCCACGGTGTCCAGGCTGTCCGCTCCCAGGTCCTCCACGAAGCGGGCCTCGAGGGTCACCTTCTCCTCCTCCACCTGGAGCTTGTCCGCGATCACCGCCTTGACCTTTTCAAAGATCTCCTGCTCCGTCATAAAAACCTCCCTGGGGGATTCTAGCACGACCTCAGTGGGGGGTGAGGCCCCCGTCTACGCAGAGGGTTTGGCCGTTGATGTACCCCGCCTTTTCGGAGACGAGGAAGGCCACGGCCTCGGCCACTTCCTCGGGGCGGCCGAACCGCCCGGCGGGGATCTCTTTCAGGTAGGCCTCCTTCACCTCCTGGGGAAGCCTCTCGGTCATCTCGGTTTCAATAAAGCCCGGGGCCACGGCGTTCACCGTGATCCCCCTTTGGGCGTACTCCTTGGCCACGGCCCGGGTGAAGCCGATGAGGCCGGCTTTGGAGGCCACGTAGTTGGCTTGGCCTGGGTTGCCCAGGATCCCCACCACGCTGGTCACGTTCACGATGCGCCCGAAGCGGGCCTTCATCATGAGCTTGACCGCCTCCCGGGTGGTGCGGAAGGCGGCGGAGAGGTTGGCCTCCAGGACCGCCTCCCAGTCCTCGTCCCTCATGCGGACGAGGAGGGTGTCCCGGGTGATCCCGGCGTTGTTCACCAGGGTGTCCAGGCCCCCGAGGGCCTCCGCCGCTTGGTGGACCAGGGCCGTGGCGGCCTCCGCCTCGAGGAGGTTCGCCCCCAGGACCGCCACCAGGGGGCTTCCCCGGCGCCTCGCCTCCTCGGCCACCTCCAGGGCCTTCTCCCGGTTCTGCCCGTAGTGAAGGGCCAGGGCGAAGCCGTCCTCCGCGAGCCTCAGGGCGATGGCCCGGCCGATGCCGCGGCTTGCGCCGGTGACCAAGGCTTTACGCATGCACCACCTCCAGGGCCCTTTTCAGGCTTTCCGGGTCTTGGACGCTCTGGGCCAGGGCGCCCTCCAGGGTGCGGAGGACGAGGCCCTTCAGCACCTCCCCGCTCCCGAACTCCAAAAAGCGCTTGAGGCCACGCGCCTCCATGTCCCTCAGGATCTCCAGCCAGCGCACAGGGGCGGTGATCTGCTGAAGGAGCAGGTCCCGGATCCGCTCGGGGTCCTCCTCGGGCCTCGCGGTAACGTTGGAGTAGACGGGGAAGCGGGGCCTCTTCAGCTGAACTTTTTCCAGGTCCTGGGCGAGCCTCTCCCGGGCCTGGGCCATGAGGGAGGAGTGGAAGGGGGCGGAGACGGGAAGGAAGACCACCCGGGCCCGCCTGGACTTCAGGCGCTCGGCCGCCGCCTCCACTGCCTCCTTCCTCCCCGAGATCACCGTCTGCTCGGGGGCGTTGAGGTTGGCGATCTCCACCCCGGCCAGGCCCTCCAAGGCCGCCCGGACCTCCTCCAGGGGGAGCTTCAAGATGGCGGCCATGGCCCCTTCCCCCGGGGGGACGGCCTCCTGCATGTACCGCCCCCGGAGGCGCACCAGGCGCAGGGCGTCCTCTAGCGCCAATGTCCCCGCGGCCGCGTGGGCCGTCCACTCCCCCAGGGAGTGCCCGGCGGCCAGGGCGGGCAGGGGCCCTCCCAGCTCCAAAAAGGCCCGGTAGGCGGCGTAGCCCACGGCGAGGAGGGCGGGCTGCTGGTTCTCCGTGAGGGTGAGGGCCTCCTCGGGGCCCTCCCACATGAGTGTAAGGAGGCCTGGCAAAGCGGCCTCCGCCCGGTCCAGCGCCTC
Source organism: Thermus islandicus DSM 21543 (assembly GCF_000421625.1). Taxonomy (NCBI): domain Bacteria; kingdom Thermotogati; phylum Deinococcota; class Deinococci; order Thermales; family Thermaceae; genus Thermus; species Thermus islandicus. The sequence continues at coordinate 21,602 of NZ_ATXJ01000003.1, forward strand.
CCTCGCGGCCGGGGAGGCCTCGTAGAGGGCTCGTCCCATCCCCACCCTCTGGGAGCCTTGGCCGGGGAAGAGGGCGGCGTACATCAGGCCCCTCCCCAGGTAAGGACGGCGGCAGCCCAGGTGAGGCCGGCCCCGAAGGAGACCAAGAGGACGTGGTCCCCCTCCCGGATGCGCCCCGCGTCCACCGCCTCCTTGAGGGCCAGGGGGATGGAAGCGGTGGAGGTGTTGCCGTACCGGTCCACGTTCACCACCACCCGCTCCCAGGGCAGGCCCAGGCGCTCCCGGGCGGCGTCAATGATCCTTAGGTTCGCCTGGTGGGGGACGAAGGCCTTGATCGCCTCCGGGGTGAGGCCCGCCTTCTCTATGGCCTCGAGGGTGGCCGTGTTCATCACCCGTACGGCGAACTTGAAGACCTCGCGGCCGTTCATGTAGAGGCGGTTTTTCATGGAGGTGCCGTCGGGAAGCCTTGGGGCCACGCAGGCGTGGAAGAGCTCCTTGGCCCCGGTCCCATCCGCGCCCAGGACGAAGGACCGGAAGCCAAACCCCTCCCGCACCCTGCCCACCACGGCCGCCCCGCCCCCGTCCCCGAAGAGAACGGCCGTGGCCCGGTCGTTCCAGTCCACGATTTTGGAGAGGGCCTCGGCCCCCACGGCGAGCACCTTTCGGGCGAGCCCCGCCTCCACCAAGGCGTGGGCCTGGGCGAGGGCGTAGATCCACCCCGGGCAGCCCGCCAGGAGATCGTAGGCGAAGGCCTGAAGCCCGAAGCGGGCCTGCACCAGGGCGGCGGTGTCGGGGAAGAGGGCGTCCGGGGTGTTGGTGGCCACGATGACGGCGTCCACCCCCTCCAGGGCCCCGGGATGCCGCGCCATGAGGTCCTCCACCGCCTTAAAGGCGAGCTGGGAGGTGTACTCGTCCTCCGCGGCGATGCGCCTTTCCCGGATCCCGGTGCGGCTTACGATCCACTCGTCGGAGGTGTCCAGGTAGGCCTCAAAGTCCTCGTTCCGCAGGACCCTTTGGGGCACGTAGGCCCCCAGGGCCAGGATCCCGCTCATACCTGTCCTCCCGTCATGGGCCTCACTATACCCGGGCGGCCGGGAAAAGGGTTAGGTCCCAGGGTCCGGGATCAGACCTCTAGCACCTTGCGCCCATCGTAGTAGCCGCAATTGGGGCAGACGGTGTGCGGGGGCCTCATCTCCTTGCACTCGGGGCAGGGGACCAGGGTCGGGGGGGTTAGGGCGTGGTGGCTCCTGCGGGCATCGCGCCGCGCCTTAGAGGTTTTCTTCTTGGGTACCGGGTGCTTGGCCATCTGCGGTCCTCCCTAGGGGGGCGTGCCCCCGCTAAACCCCTGGTAGTATAGCAGAAGCCCTAGAGTTCGGAAAGCAGGTCCTTTAGGCCCAAAAAGGGGTGGGGCGGTTCCACCCGGTGACCGCAATCCCCCAGGTTACGGTCCGCCCCGCACACGGGGCAAAGGCCCAGGCAGCCCTCCTCGCAGAGGACGGTAAAGGGCATTTCGCTCACGAAGGCCTCGGTGAGGAAGGGGAGGAGGTCTAGGTCGGGTAGGCCGAAGGCGTAATACTCGTCCTCCGCCTCCTCGTGGAAGACCACCTCCGTAAGCCCGGGCTCGTAGCGGAGGAGGTGCTGGAAGTGGGCGTGGACGTGGGTAGGGGTGGGCTTGAGGCAGCGGCGGCACTCCATGAGGACCACCCCCTCCACCTCTCCGGCAAGCCAGTACTCGTGCCCGCCCACGGCGGAGACGCTCACCCTCCAGGAGGCCTCGCCCTCGAGGGGGAAGCGCTCCTGGCCCACGTAGAAGGCCTCCTGCACCGCCCCCGAGGCCCGAACCGTTCCCCCTTCCCTTAGGAGGCGGGCCAGGTTGATGCTTGCCACCTCGCGGTAATCCATCCTTACAAGTATAGCGCGCCCCTCGCCCTTTTCCTAGGGGCATAAACTTCCCGAGCAGCGCATAGGGCTTTCTGCTACCCTCTAGCCCATGGAACGCGTGGCCGTGGTGGGCGTGCCCATGGACCTGGGGGCGGGGCGGCGGGGGGTGGACATGGGTCCTTCCGCCCTGCGCTACGCCCGGCTCCTGGAAGAGGTGGAGGCCTTGGGCTTCGCGGTGGAGGACCTGGGGAACGTGCGGGTGCCCCTGGCGGAGACCCTAAGGGGCCGGAAGGGGCCTTACCTGGAGGAAATCCGCCAGGCGGCCCTAGAGCTCAAGGAAAGGCTCCTCTCCCTGCCGGAGGGGGTCTTCCCCATCGTCCTCGGGGGGGACCACTCCCTGGCCATGGGCTCGGTGTCCGGGGTGGCCCGGGGGCGGGTGGGGGTGGTCTGGGTGGACGCCCACGCCGACTTCAACACCCCGGAAACCAGCCCCTCGGGCAACATCCACGGGATGCCCCTGGCGGTGCTGGCGGGCCTGGGCCATCCCCACCTGACGGGGGTCTTCCGGGCCGTGGACCCCAAGGATGTCGTCCTCATCGGGGTGCGGAGCGTGGACCCCGGGGAGAGGCACCTCCTCCTGGAGGCGGGGGTGAGGGTCTACACCATGCACGAGGTGGACCGCCTGGGGGTTGCCCGCATCGCCGAGGACGCCCTGGACTACCTGGCGGGGCTTCCCCTCCACGTCTCCTTGGACGCAGACGTCCTGGACCCCACCCTCGCCCCCGGGGTGGGGACGCCGGTGCCGGGGGGGCTCACCTACCGGGAGGCCCACCTCCTCATGGAGGTCCTGGCCCAGTCGGGCAGGGTGCGAAGCCTGGACCTGGTGGAGGTGAACCCCATCCTGGACGAGCGGAACCGCACCGCGGAGATGATGGTGGGGCTGGCCCTAAGCCTTCTCGGAAAGCGCATCCTCTAGCCCGCGGCCAGGGCGGGGAGCAGCGCCCCGGGGAAGAGGCCCAGGAGGAGGAGGAAGAGGGCCACGAGCAAGGCCACGCTCCGGGCTAGGGGCTTGGGCCTGGCCTCGGCCTCTCCTCGCCCGAAGACGGAAAGCCCCAGGGCCAGGTAGTAGTAGGCGCTTATAGCGCTCGTGAGGAGGGCGAGGACCAGAAGCCCCCACTGGCCTGCCTTGGCGGCTTCGGCGAAGACCAGGTATTTGCCCCAGAAGCCGGCCAAGGGCGGTAGCCCCAGGAGGGAGAGGGCGGAGAGGAAGAGGGCGAGGCCCAGGAGGGGGTCGCGGTGGAAGAGACCCCTCAGGCGTTCCAGGGGGACGCGGTCTGGGGAGATTTCCGAGAGCACGGCGAAGGCCAGGCCTGTGCCCAGGACGTAGGTGAGGAGGTAGAAGCCCAGGGCCTGGGCGTTTCCGGTGTAGAGGGCGAGGGCCATGTAGCCCGCGTGGGCGATGGAGCTGTAGGCGAGGAGGCGCTTGGCCTCCTTCTGGCTCAGGGCGGCCAGGTTCCCCAGGACCACGGAAAAGGCGATGAGGAGGGCAAGGGCATCGGGCGCCCCAGGGGCCGCCACCCGGAGAAGGGCGGCGAAGGCGGCGGCCTTCACCGAGGTGGCCATGAAGAGGACCACCGGGGTGGGGCTTCCCTGGTAGACGTCCGGGGTCCAGAAGTGGAAAGGGGCGAGGGCCACCTTAAAGCCCAGGCCCACCAGGAGGAGGCCGAGGGCGAGGGCGTAGAGGGGGCCTTCCCCGGGGGTGCCCGCGAGGAAGCTCCCCGTAGCCCCGTAGTGGAGGGCAGCGCCATAGAGGAAGAAGGCGGCGGCCAGGGCACCTAGGAGGAAGTACTTGAGGGCCGCCTCGAGGCCCTGACCCCTGCGCCAGGTGGCCAGGGCGTAGAGGGGAAGGGAGAGGGCCTCGAGGGCCACGAGCATCAGGACGAGGTGCCGGGTGGAGGCGAGGAGGTGCATGCCCAAGGCGGCGTAGAGGACGAGGAGGTAGAACTCAAACCGCCCCGTGCGCACCAGGCCCACCGTCCAGAGGGCCCCCAGGAGGGCGAGGAGGGTGAAGGCCTGGGATACGGGGTCCGCCTGGTAGGGCCCGAAGGCGAAGGGCCTTCCCCAGCCGACGAGGAGGGAGAGGAGGCCCAGGGAAAGCCCCAGGATCACCAGGCGCTTGAAGAGGGGGACGGGGACGAAGAAGCCGAGGAGGGTGAGGGTTACGGAGAAGAAGGCCAGGATCAAGAGGGTCATGCGCCACCTCCGAGCGTCCGGAAGAAGGCCTCCGCCAGCGGCCGGAGGCCCTTCAGGAAGAAGCCGGGAAAGAGGCCCATCACGAGGAGGGTGGCCACGGCGAGGGCCGCGAAGCCCCACTCCGCTCCCCTCAGGTCCTCCACGGGCCTAGGGCCCTCTTCCCAGAAGGTCTTCTGGAAGGCGGTGAGGGCGTAGGCCACGGAGGCCACCACCGAGAGGAAGGCGAGGGCGGCAAGCCAGGGGCTCGCCTTGTAGGCCCCGAGGAGGGTCAAAAGCTCCCCGGGGAAGCCGGAAAGCCCGGGCAGGCCCACCATGGCCAGGAAGAGGAAGAGGGCCAGGGCGGCCATGCCCGGAGCGCTTTGGGCAAGGCCCCGGTAGGGCCCGATCTCCAGGGTCCCCACCCGCTCGTGAAGCCTCCCCGCGAGGAGGAAGAGGGCCCCGGTGTAGACCCCGCTTGCGGCGAGGAGGTAAAGCCCGCCCAAGGCGCCCTCCTCCGTGCCGGAGAAGACGCCTAGGGCCGCCACCCCCATGTGGGAAAGCCCGGCGTAGGCCAGGAGGGTCTTGAAGTCCCTGGCGGCGAAGGCGAGCCAGGCCCCGTAGAGGGCGGAGAGGGCCGCAAGGAGGAGGAGGAGGCCCTGGACCTCCTGGAAGCCCTCGGGGGCCAGGGGGATGGCGAAGCGGAAGAAGGCGAAGACCCCCACCTTGTAAAGGGTCCCCAAGGCGTCCGCCAGGCCCGAGGGGTGGTTCTCCTGGTGGAAGGGGGGAAGCCAGGCGTGGAGGGGGAAGAGGGGGGTCTTGATGGCGAAGGCCAGGGCGAACCCCAAGAAGACCCAAAGCGCCGCCCCTCCCTTCACCGGGTGGGCCAGGAGGTCCTCCAGGAGGAAGCTCGGGCTTCCCCCCAGGGCCTTGGCCGCCAGGATCGCCGCCAGCATGGGCAGGGAGCCTGCCAGGGTGAAGAGGAGGAAGGTGTAGAGGGCCCGCACCCGCCCCTCCCCCCCGTAGAAGAGGAGCATGAGAAGGGCGGGGAGGAGGGCGGCCTCAAAGAAGAGGTAGAAGACGAGGAGGTCCCGGGCGGCAAAGAGGCCGAGGAGAAGCCCCTCCATGAGGAGGGCGAGGCCCAAAAAGCGCCCCTCCACCCGGGCCACCAGGGCCCCCAGGAAGACTGTGAGGGCCACGGTAAGGAAGAAGAGGGCGGAAAGCCCGTCCAGCCCGAAGGCCCAGTAGATCCCGGCCTGGGGCAGGAGGGGGGCCTGGACCGCGTGGGCTACCCCGCCCGGGTGCGCCAGGAAGAGGTAGAGGTTGAGGAGGAAGGAAAGCCCCGCCCCTAGGACCCCCAGGCCTCGAGGGAGCCCCACGAGGAGAAGCGTGCCCACAAGGATGGGTAGGAGAATAGCCGCGATTACCACCGCATCACCCCCAAGACGAGAAGCACCCCCAGGACGAAAAGCAGGGCGTAGACCCTGAGGTAGCCCGCCTGGAGCCGGGCAAGGAGGCCGCCCGCTCCCCGCACCAGGCTCCCCAGGCCGAAGTAGCCCCGCAAAAGCCCCTGGTCCCCGTAGAGGAGGGTTTCGGAAAGGGCCTTCAAGGGGTTGACCACCAGGGTGTTGTAGACCTGGTCCGCATAGAATCCCTCCCGGCTCCAGGCCTCAAAGGCCAGGTACCAGGCAGGGAGGACCTTGCGCTGGAAGAAGGTGTAGCCCAGGTACAGCCCCAAGAGGGCCACGGCCGCCGAGAGGGCCACAAGCCCCCACTCCGCCCCGGGCCCCAGGGGGTGTGCCTCCACCTCTGCTAGGGCTGGCTTTAGGAAGGGTTCCAGGAGGTTGGGCAGGGGGTGGGGCAGGGCCAGGTAGCCGGCGAGGACCGCTCCTAAGGCCAGGAGGTGGTTGGGCCAGAGCATCACCGGCGGGGCCTCGTGGGGGGGGGGGGGACCCTTTTCCTCTCCCAAAAAGACCAGGACGAACCAGCGCATGGCGTACAGGGCGGTGAGGACCGCCACCAGGAGGCCTCCCAGGTAAAACCCCACCCCGCCGAAGGGGTAGGTGAGGGTGGCGGCCAGGATGGCGTCCTTGGAGAAGAAGCCGGAGAGGAAGGGGAGGCCACCTAAGGCCAGGGCCCCGATGAGGGCGTGCCAGCGGGTGACGGGCAGGTGTTTCCAGAGGCCCCCCATCCTTCGCACGTCCTGCTCCCCTCCGAGGGCGTGGATCACGCTCCCCGAGGCCAGGAAGAGGAGGGCCTTAAAGAAGGCGTGGGTGAGGACGTGGAAGAGGGCCACCCAGTAGGCCCCCACCCCCGCCGCTAGGAACATGTACCCGAGCTGGCTGATGGTGGAGTAGGCGACGATCCGCTTGATGTCCGTCTGGCCGAAGGCGGAGAGGGCCCCGTAGAAGGCGGTGAGGAGGCCGATGACGGCGATGGCGTAGGAGACATCGGGGAGGACGCTATAGAGGAAGGAGCTCCGGGCCACGAGGTAGACCCCAGCGGTCACCATGGTAGCGGCGTGGATGAGCGCGGAGACGGGGGTGGGGCCGGCCATGGCGTCGGGGAGCCAGACCATGAGGGGCACCTGGGCGCTCTTGCCGATGGCCCCGAGAAAGAGGAGAAGGCCCGCCAGGGCGAGGAGGCTGGGGTTCCTCAGGGGTCCCTCCAGGGCCTCCCTGAGCTCGCTGATGGAGAGGGTGCCGTAGAGGGCCCAGAGGATGGCCATGCCCAGCATGAAGCCCAGGTCGCCGATGCGGTTCACGAGGAAGGCCTTGCGGGCACTGTCGGCGTACTGGGGGTTCTTGTACCAAAAGCCGATGAGGAGGAAGCTCGCCAGGCCCACCCCCTCCCAGCCGATGAACATCACCGGGTAGCTGTCGGCGAGGACCAGGGTGAGCATCATGGCGATGAAGAGGTTGAAGTAGGCGAAGAAGCGGCTATAGCCTGGGTCTTTGTGCATGTAGCCGATGGCATAGACGTGGATGAGGAAGCCCACCCCGGTGACCACCATCAGCATGAGGCCTGAGAGGGGGTCCAGGAGGAGGCTGAAGGGGATCCCGGGAAGCCACGCCGCCTCAAAGCGGGCCCCGCCCGAAAGGAGGAGCCTCACCCCCACCAGGAAGGAGGCCAGGACGAGGACCGAGGCGATAACCCCGGGGAGGGGCTCTTGCAGCCTCCGGCCGAAGAGGCCCAGGAGGGCGAACCCCAGAAGGGGAAGGAGGATGGGAAGAAGGAGCGCCATCTTTACCCCCTAAGCTCCGAGAGATCGTCCACGGCGGTGCTCTCCCGGTGGCGGAAGATGGCCACGATGAGGCCGAGGCCCACGGCCACCTCGGCGGCGGCGATGGCGATCACCATGAGGGCGGCCACCTGGCCCTCGAGGCCATGGGCCCGGGCGAAGCCCACCAGGGAGAGGTTGGCGGCGTTGAGCATAAGTTCTATGGAAAGGAAGACCAGGATGGCGGTCCTCCGGGTCAGGACCCCGTAGACCCCGAGGGCGAAGAGGAGGGCGGAGGCCCAGAGGAAGCTCACCGCGCCACCTCCTTCGCCCTCTCCTCAGGCCTCAGGGCATCCAAGGGCCGGCTGGGCTGGACCAGGGCCACGGCCACCACCGTGGCCGCCATCAGGAGGAAGCCCACCGCGAGGAGGACCAGGAGCCAGTCCCCGTAGAGGAGGGGCCCCAGGGCTTGCGGCAGCCCCCCCTGGAGGTCCTTGCCCAAGGCCAGCTTCAGGCCCCCGAGCCCCGAGAGGAGCGCTCCCGCCACCCCCAGGGCGAGGAGGGCGGCGAGGGGCCTGGAGCGCACCAGGGGGTCAAAGCCCACCTCCCCCTGGGCGGCGAAGAGGAGCATGATCACGAAGAGGAAGAGGACCACGATGGCCCCCGCGTAGACAATGATCTGGATAAAGCCCAAAAAGCGGGCATCCAGCGCCACGTACACCCCGGCCAGGACGAGGAAGTTGAGGATCAGGGCCAAAGCGGCGTGGATGGCGTTCCGAAGGGTCACCACCAGGGCCCCGCTCAGGAGGAGAAGGGCCACGGCTAGGCCTTCCCAGAGGCTCATCGCTTCCCCCCTTCTGTGGGCGCCTGGAAGCCCTCCAGCTCGGGGCGCACGTAGGGCACCGTGTAGCCTACCTTCACGGGCTTTCCGGTCCTCTTGGCCTCGCGGCGCTGGGGCTTGGTGCCCACCACGTCCACCAGCATGTCCTCCTTGCCGTAGATGAGGTCGGAGTACTGGTAGTCCGCCATCTCAAAGTCGTACCCCAACACGATGGCCCCCGTGGGGCAGGCCTCCTCGCAGAGGCCGCAGAAGATGCACCGGAGCATGTTGATCTCGTAGACCTTGGCGTACCGCTCCCCCGCCGAGACCGGGTTCTCCGGATCGTTCTCCGCCGGCTCCACGTAGATGGCGTAGGCGGGGCAGGCGGCGGCGCAGAGGGAGCAGCCGATGCACTTCTCCAGGCCGTTGGGGTGGCGGGTGAGGACGTGCCGCCCGTGGAAGCGGGGCTTGAGGGCCACGGGGGCGTCGGGGTAGGGGACGGTCACCGGCTTGGAGAAGAGGTACTTAAGGGTGATCCCCAGGCTTTGGGCGAGCGCTTTCAGGGTCATGCGGCACCTCCTTTGCGCGCAGGCTTGGGGCTGAGGAAAAGCCCTGCCAGGAGGGCGAGGAAGCTCAGGGCGGAGAGGTAGAGGAGGTAGGTCCTGGGGAGGTCCAGGGCCACCACCAGGGCGGTCAGGAGGAACCAGAGGAGGGCCACCGGGAAGAGGAACCCCCAGCCGAAGCGGAGGAGCTGGTCGTAGCGCAGGCGGAACCAGGTGGCCCGGATCCAGATGAAGAGGAAGAGGAAGAAGGCGATCTTGAGGAACATCCAGAGGTAAGGCACCCCCAGGAAGGGCATCGTCCAGCCCCCGAGGAAGAGGGTGGGGATGAGGGCGCTGGCGGTGATGAGGTGGATGTACTCCGCCATCTGGAAGAGGGCCCACTTGATGGAGCTGTACTCCGTGTGGTACCCGCCTACGAGCTCCTGCTCCGCCTCGGGGAGGTCAAAGGGGGTGCGGGCGGCCTCGGCCATGCTGGCGATGAGGTAGACCAAAAAGGCCGGGAAGGCGTAGAGGAGAAGCCAGCCGTTTTCCTTTTGCCAGTTGACGATCTCGTTCAGGTTGAGGCTCCCCACCAGGAGGACGGGGGCGAGGAGGGCGAGGCCGAGGCCGAGCTCGTAGGAGATGAGGCTCGCTGAGGAGCGAAGGGAGCCCAAGAGGCTGTACTTGCTCCCCGAGGCCCAGCCCGAGAGGAAGATGCCGTAGATGGCCATCTCGCTCACGGCGAAGAGGTAGAGGATCCCGAGGTCCAGGTTGAGGACCCAGGGGCTAAAGCCGAAGAAGCTCCCCGGGGGACCGAAGGGGATGGCCCCGAAGGCGAGGAGGGCGAAGACCACGGAGATGAGGGGGGCGAGGACGAAGAGGAGCCTGTCGGCCTTGGCCACCACGATGTCCTCCTTGAAGATGCTCTTGATGGCGTCGGCCAGGGGCTGGAGGAGCCCCATGGGCCCCACCCGGTTCGGGCCCAGGCGCACCTGGAAGCGGGCGAGGAGCCTGCGCTCAACGAGGGTCATGAAGGCGAAGGCGGTGAGGAGGCCCACCACCACCAAAAGGGCCTTGAGGGCCACCATCCAGTAGGGGTCAAGGGGGTAGTTCACGCCTCACCTCCTGCGGGCACCAGGACCCGCCCCTCCACCAGGAGGCCCGCGGCGGGCCCCAGGGCGGAGAGGTAGAGGAAGCCCTGGGGGAGGTCTTCCCGATGGACCACCCGGGCCTCGAGGCGGCCCAAGGGGGTTTCCACCGCCACCCGGGCCCCCTCGGGGAGGGCCTCGGCCCTGGCCGTCTCCGGGTGGGCCCATAGCTCGGGGCCCGCCGCCTCCCGGGCCTTGCCCACCGCCTGGTGGGCCTTCCACATGGTGGGCCTAAGGTAGAGCCGGCCCGCCTGGGCCTTGGGCCTCAGGGCCTGGGTGCGGAAGGCGAGGAGGCCCATGGCCCCGGGCACCCGCCTCCCCCTAAGCTCCCGCTCGGCCTCGAGGTGGAGCCGGAAGGGGGGGCGCACCCCCAGGGCCTCGGCGAGGAGGGCGAGGACCTGCAAGGCCCCCTCCGCCTCCCCGCTCTCTATGGGGGCGGGGCTTAGGGGAAGAACCCGGCCCTCCAGGTTCACCAGGTGCCCCCGCTTCTCGTAGGGGGTGGGGGCGGGGAAGACCACGTGGGCGTACCGGGCGGCCAGGGGGTGGAGGTGGCTTAGGTGCAGGGCCACGAAACGCTTGCCCTTGAGGGCCCCTTCCGGGGGCACGAAGCCGTAGTAGGCGTAAGGAGGCCCCGGCTCATCCCAGGCGGCGCCCCTTTCCCCGGGAAAAACCCCCATGGCCTCGAGGCCCCGGGCATTCGCCGCCGGGGTCATGGCGAGCACCTTGGCCCCCTTGCGCTCCGCAAGAAGCCTTGCCCTTTCGGCCGCCACGGCATCCTGGAGCACCCCCGCCCCCAGGATGAGGACGGGGCGGGCCGCCTTCTCCCAGGCTTCCTTCGCCTTCCTGACCGCCTCGCTCCCCTCCCTCTCGCCCAGGAGGGCGAGGAGGATCTCCCGCTCCTCGCCGGGGGCGTGGACCTCGTGGACGGCCGCCCACTTCATGAGGGATGCCCGGTAAGGGGCGAAGAGGGCCATCTTGTCCGTGCGGCGGGGCATCCTCTCCTTGATGGAGAGGTCGGCGAAGGGGGTGCCGTGGGCGAAGCGGTAGGGGGGCGTGAGGCCCCGGACGAACTCGGAGAGGCGGAGGTGGAGGAGGGGGGCCTCCTCCGTGGGGTCGCCGAGGACCAGGGCGAAGTCTGCCTGGAGGAGGTCCGCCATGGTGGCGGGCGGGAAGAGGCTCGCCGGGGCGGCGGTGCGGCCCTGGAAGTCCAGGTGGGGGGTCTTGAGGGCCTTGGCGAGCTCAAAGGCCATCAGGCCCTCCTCCAGGGTGGCGTCGTGGGCGAGGTAAAGCCCCACCTCCTCGCCCCTCGCCCCCTTAAGCCCCTCCTTCAGGGCCAGGAAGGCCTCCTCCCAGGTGGCCTCCACGAGGCTTCCCCCCTTCCGCACCAGGGGGGTTTTGAGGCGGTCCTGGTCCGCCCACTCGTGCCCGAAGCGGCCTGCGTCGCACAGCCAGATCTCGTTCACCTCGGGCACCTCCCGGGCCCGGATCCTCAGGAGCTCGCCGCTCCGGGTGTCCGCGGTGATCCCGCACCCCACGGCGCAGAGGGCGCAATGGGTGGGCGTCTCCTCCATCTCCCAGTTCCGGGCACGGAAGCGGGCGGTGAGGTCCAAAAGCGCCCCCACCGGGCAGATGTCGGTAATGTTCCCGGAAAAGCCCGAGGGCAGGCCGAAGTCCATGGTGCCAATGAAGGTGTGCACGCCCCTTTCAATGAAGTCCAGGACCTCGTCCCCGGGGATCTCCTCAAAGTAGCGGACGCACCGCTTGCAATGGATGCACCGCTCCCGGTCCAGGACCACGAAGGGGGAGAGGGGGTGGTGCTTGTCCTCGTGGCGGCGGGTGAACTCAAAGCGGGTGTAGACGGGCAGGGAGAGGGGGTCCTTCTGGTAGTACTTCTCGTAAAGCCCGTACTCCACGGTGCGGTCCTGGAGCTCGCAGGCCCCGCCCTTGTCGCAGGTGGGGCAGTCCAGGGGGTGGTTGAGGAGGGTGAACTCCACCATCCCCGCCTGGGCTTCCCGCACCACGTCCGAGAGGGTGTCCACCACCATGCCCTCTGCCACCGCGGTCACGCAGCTTGCGGCGAGCTTGGGCTGCCAGGCGATCTCCGGCTCTCCCTGCTCGGTGAGCACGGGCTTTCCGTCGGGGCCTTTCTTGGGCAGGCCGATCCTCACCAGGCACATGCGGCAGGCCCCGATGGGGGAGAGGTAGCGCTCCGAACAGAAGAGGGGCACGTCGTACCCCGCGTGGAAGACCGCGTCCATGACGCTGGTCCCCGGGGGTACTTCCACCACGCGGTCGTTGACCTTGACCCTGACCACCTTCACCTCCAGAGGGTAGGCCTAGGCACGGGCCTCTTCTCCCGGGCCAAGGCCAGGTACTGGTCCTTGAAGTGCTTCAAAGAGCCCTTCACCGGCCACACCGCTGCGTCCGCCAGGGGGCAGAAGCTCCGGCCCTCAATGAGGGGGAGGAGGGCCTCGAGGGTCTCCACGTCCTTCTCCTCGCCCTCGCCCCGGCCGATCTTGGCGAAGAGCTCCACCATGAACCCCGCCACCCCTTCCCGGCAGGGGGTGCACTTGCCGCAGGACTCGTGGGCGTAGAAGCGGGTGATGTTCCACATGGCGTCCACCATGCTCACCCGCTCGGGGATGAGGATGACGCCCCCCGTCCCCAGCATGGACCCCTTGGCCTGGAGGTGCTCATAGCTCATGGGCGTGTCCAAGACCTCCTCGGTGAAGGGCAGGGGCGGGGTGGAGGACCCCCCAGGGATCAGGGCCTGGATGGGCTCCAGGGGCCCTCCCGCCCACTCGTAGAGGAGCTCGCGGAAGGTGGTGCCCATGGGCAGCTCATACACCCCGGGGCGCTTCACGGGCCCGGAGACCTGGTAGAGCTTCATTCCCTTGGACTGCTCCGTGCCCATCTGGGCGAACCAGTCCGCCCCCCGTTCCAGGATGGGCACCACCGCGGCCAGGGTCTCCACGTTGTTGATGGTGGTGGGCTTGCCCCAAAGCCCCGACTGGGCGGGGAAGGGGGGCTTGAGGCGGGGGTTGGCCCTTAGGCCCTCCAGGGAGTTCATGAGGGCCGTTTCCTCCCCGCAGATGTAGGCCCCGGCCCCCCGGTGGACGTGAACGTCAAAGGAGAAGTCGGTGCCGAAAAGGTTTGTCCCCAGGTAGCCCCGCGCCCGGGCCTCCCCTATGGCCGCTTCGAGGCGGTCCGCCGCCCTGCGGTACTCCCCCCGGACGTAGATGTAGCCCACCGTGGCCCTTATGGCGTACCCGGCGAGGATCATCCCCTCCAGGAGGAGGTGGGGGACGTCCTCCATGATGTAGCGGTCCTTGAAGCTCCCGGGCTCGGACTCGTCGGCGTTGCAGATGAGGTAGTGCTGCTTTCCGTCCTTGGGCATGAAGCTCCACTTGACCCCAGTGGGGAAGCCCGCCCCGCCCCGGCCCCGTAGCCCCGAGCGCTTGACCTCCTCAATAACCTCCTCCGGGGTCTTCTCCTTGAGGACCCTCCTCGCCGTCTCGTACCCCCCGTGCTGGAGATAGTAGTCCAGGGTCCAGGACCCTTCCTTGCCCACGTGGGCGTAGAGGGTCCTTTGGAAGCGGGGGTCTAGTCCAGAAAGAATCGGCCCGGTCATCCCTCCACCTCGTGCACGTGGTGGCCGCACTTCCCAGGAAGCGGGATCTCCTCCAAGCGCTTGCCCGCCCTTAGGCCCTCGAGGAGGGCCTCAAGCCTCGCCCGGGTCACGCACTCCACGTAGGGCTCGTCGTTCACCTGGACCACGGGGGCGGTGTGGCAAGACCCCAGGCACTCCACCTTCTGCACGCTGAAAAGCCCGTCCGGGGTCACCTCCCCGGGGCCGATTCCCAGGGTCTCGGTGAGGTAGTCCCAAAGCTCGTCCGCCCCGGCGAGCTTGCAGCTCAGGGTGGCGCAGACCTGAAGGTGGTACTTGCCGGTGGGCACGAACTGGTAGTAGGAGTAGAAGCTCGCCACCCCCAGGACCTCGGTGGGCGTGGTGCCCACGAGCTTGGCGATCTCCTCTATGCGCTCGGGCCGGATCCAGCCCTCCTCCTGCTGCACCCGCCTGAGGAGGGGCATGAGGGCAGCCCGGCGCCCTTCCGGCGGGTACTTGGCGAAGGTCTCTTCCAGGAAGTCCTGCTTGTCGTCAAAGAAGCCCATCTTCCCTCCTAGCGGTCCACGTCCCCCATCACGGGGTCCAGGCTGGCGATGATGGCCACCATGTCCGGCACCTGCTCCCCCTTGCAGGCGTAGGGGAGGCTCTGGAGGTTGACGAAGCTCGGGGCCCGCACCTTGACCCGGTAGGGCATGGAGCCGCCATCGGAGACGATGTAGTAGCCAAGCTCCCCCCGGGCCGACTCCGTGGGCACGTAAACCTCCCCCTTGGGGGGGTGGAAGCCCTCGGTGTAGTGCTTGAAGTGGTAGATGACCGCCTCCATGGAGGTCTCCAGGAGGGGCCTTGGAGGCGGGGTGATCTGGGGATTGGGGTCGCGGATGGGCCCGGGCTCCAGGCGCTCCAGGGCCTGCTGAATGATCTTCACCGATTCCCGCATCTCCCGGATGCGGAGGATCATCCGGTCAAAGACGTCCCCGTGCTCCCCCAGGGGCACGTCAAAGGCGTAGGTCTCGTAGCCCGAGTAGGGGTAGGCCTTGCGCACGTCGTAGTTCACGCCGCTCGCCCGCAAAGACCCCCCGGTGAGACCGAGGTGGATGGCCACCTCGGGGGGGATCACCCCCACGCCCCGGGCCCGTTCGTAAAAGATGGGGCTTTCGGCGAAGAGGGCCTCGTACTCGTCAATCCGGTGGGGGAGAACCTCCAAGAGTTTTTTGAGCTCGGGGACGAACTCCTCAGGGAGGTCCTCCTTGACCCCGCCGATGCGGATGTAGTTGTGGTGGAAGCGCTGGCCGGTGACCCACTCAAAGAGGTCCAGGATCGCCTCCCGCTCCCGGAAGGCGTAGAAAAAGGGGGTGAGGGCCCCGAGGTCCAAAAGCCCTGTGCCCAGGAAGACCAGGTGGCTCGCCAGGCGGGAGAGCTCGTTCAGGAGGACCCTTATGGTCTCCGCCCGGGGGGGCACCACCGCGCCCACCAGCCTCTCCACCGCCAAGGCATAGGCCAGGTCGTGGGCGAAGGAGTGGAGGTAGTCCATCCGGGGGGTGTAGGTGAGGTTCTGGAGGTAGGTGCGGTACTCCATGGTCTTCTCAAAGCCGGTGTGGAGGTAGCCGATGTGGGGCACCACCTCCAGGACCTCCTCCCCGGAAAGGGTCACCACCAGGCGCAGCACCCCGTGGGTGGAGGGGTGCTGGGGGCCCACGTTCAGGGTCATGACCTCGGTGCGGAGCTCCCTGGGTTCCTCGGGGAGGGGGGCGTCCAGCTCCAGGTAGTCCTTCATTTGACCTCCTTGGCCTTGGCCAGGTCCGCCCACAGGGCGCGGTAGCCCTTACGGCTCCCTCCCCGGTAGAAGGTGAGGCCGGTGTCCTTCCCCGTCAGGCTCGCGCGGAACTCGCTGGGGAGGATGTACCGCCCCTCCCGGAAGAGGGTGGGGGTTTCGCCCAGGGGGAAGTCCTTGCGCAAGGGGTGGCCCTCGAGGTCCTCCGGGGTGAGGATCTTCCGGAGGTCCGGGTGGCCCTCAAAGACGATGCCGAAGAGGTCGTAGACCTCCCGCTCCAGGAAATTGGCGCTCCCCCAAAGGTCGGTCACCGTGGGGAGCCTGGGGTCCCCCTCGGGCACGAAGGTCCTGGCAAAGAAGCGGCTCCCGTCCCCGTCCTTCCAGCCCGGGAGGGAGACCAGCTCGTAGACCACGGCGAAGCGCTCGGGGCGGGGGTCGGGGTACTCCAGGTAGTCTATGCCCACGATGTCCGCCAGGTAGTTGAAGCCCATCTCCTTGTACCGGGCCATCTCCTCCTTGAGGCGCTCCCTCGGCAGGACCACCCAGAGGTTGCCGAGGCCGTTGTCCTCAACGGGGTACCCCTTGGCCCGGGCCTCTTCCAGGACGCGCTCCAGCCGCATGCCTCACCCCCTAGCCCGCCGCCAGGCGGCCACCGGGGGAAGCCTCTCCCCCCGCTCGTTGTAGGCCTCCCCCCGCACCTTCTTCTGGAGCTGCATCACCGCGTAGATGAGGGCCTCGGGCCGCGGGGGGCACCCGGGCACATAGACGTCCACCGGCACCACCGAGTCCACGTTCTGGACAATGGCGTAGTTGTTGAACATCCCTCCCGAGCTGGCGCAGGCTCCCATGGAGATCACCCACTTGGGGTCGGGCATCTGTTCCCAGACCCGGCGCATCACCGGGGCCATCTTCTTGGAGAGCCTCCCGGCCACGATCATCACGTCCGCCTGGCGGGGGCTTGCCCGGAAGACCTCGCTGCCGAAGCGGGCCAGGTCGTTCCGGGCGTCGGTGGAGGCCATCATCTCAATGGCGCAGCAGGCGAGGCCGAAGGTGGCGGGCCAGAGCGAGTGGCTCCGGCCCCAGGCCACGAGCTTCTCTAAGGTGGTGAAGAGGATCCCCTCCCGCTCCAGCTCCTGGACGTCCTTCTCAAACAGATCCTTTAGTGCCACCGCATCACCCCCTTCCACCACTCGTAGAGGAAGCCCACGAAGAGGAGGAGGGTGAAGCCCAAGACCCCGAGGAAGCCGTAGAGGCCGAGGCCCTTGGCGCTCACCGCATAGGGCCAGAGGAAGGCCACCTCCACGTCAAAGAGGATAAAGAGCATGGCCACCACGTAGAAGTGGACGGGAAAGCGCCTGACCTCCCCCGCGGGGTCGTTGCCCGACTCGTAGGGCATGAGCTTGGCCCGGCCCGGCTTCTTGGGGCCGAGGAGGGCCCCCACCACCAGGGCCGCCGTCCCCACCAGGAGGGCGACCCCCAGGTAGACCAGGATGTTCAGGTACTCTTGAATCGGCGCCAAGGTTCCCTCCTTTCGTGCATCTCTTCACGAGGTGGGTCCCCAAAAAACCCCTCGTCTCCTGCCCATCTTACTACCCCGTCCTTGGGCCATGGGGGGTCGGGCCTACCGTCAAGGGGATGGGCCGCCCTGCTTCTGAGCCAAGGCGTCCTTGAGGCGACGGAAAGCCTCGAGGTCCAGCTCCTCCGCCCGCACTTCCTGGGGCAGGCCCAGGCCGACCAGGGCGCGTTCCACCGCCTCTTTGGGGTAGCCCGCCCCCACCAGGGCGTTCTTTAGGGTCTTGCGCCGGTGGGCGAAGGCGGCCTCGAGGAGGGCGAAGAGTTCGGGATCGTCGGGCACCCCCTTGGGGGTGAAGCGCACCAGGGAGCTCTGCACCCTGGGCGGGGGGAAGAAGGCCCCCGGGGGGAGGTCCAAAAGCCGCTCCGCCCGGGCGTGGTGGGCCACCCTGAGGGAGAGGAGGCCGTAGGCGGGGGTCTTGGGGCGCGCGGTCATCCTGTCGGCCACCTCCTTTTGCACCAGGAAGACGAGGCGGGCGAGGCGGCCCCCTTTCAGGAGGCGGGTGACGAGGGGGGTGGCGATCTGGTAGGGGAGGTTGGCCACCAGGAGGCTTCCTTGCGGCACCTCCTCCCAGGGGAAGGCCAGGGCGTCTTGGAAGTGGAGCGTGGCGCGAAGCCCGGCCAGGGTTTCCTCCAGGACCGGCCGGAGCCGCTCGTCCTTTTCTATGGCTGTGACCTCCGCCCCGGCCTCGAGGAGGGCCCGGGTAAGAACGCCCAGGCCCGGCCCTACCTCGTACACGGGCCCGGTGAAGGGCTGGGCCGCCTCCACGATGCGGCGGAGGTGGGCTTCGGAGGTCAGGAAGTGTTGGCCGAGGCGTTTGTCGGCGAAAAGGCCGTGCCGGGCCAAAAGTTCCCGGACGCCTTTGGGCGAGGTGAGGGGGTTAGCCATAGGGAAGGCGCTTCACCCTAGGGCAGAGGGGCTCTTCCTCGGGGAAAAGTTCCAGGTACTCCCCGAGGTCCAGGGCATCAATGAGGGCAAACCGCTCCTTGAGCAGGATCCCCCCCTTCATGGGCACGTGGCCGTAGACCCCGTAGCGGTAGCCCATGCGCTCCACGTAGTCGGGGGTGCGGAACCACCAGGTCTTGGGCTCGCTTTGGGCGTAGAAGAGGTCGTCGTACTCCTGGAGCCAGGGCACGGGGCCCACGTGGGCGAAGTGGATTCCATGCAGAATGAGCTCGCGCGGGAAGCCCGCCATCCAGGCCTTTAACGCCTCGGGCAGGGCTTTCCCCCCGTGCTCGGGATGGAACTCCAGGTGCTTGAGGTGCTGGTTTCCCAGGATGGGCTCGCCCTTTAGGGCGGCCTCGTCGTGGTTTCCCAGGAGAATCGTGGCGTGGCCCCCCGCGTCCTCCTGGAAGGCTTTCAAACGGAAGAGCTCCCGGATCTGCGCCCCCGCTGCCAGGCGCAGGTGCGCAGGGTCAAGGGGATCGTAAGGGGAAAGCCCCGTCAGGCGCTCGTAGTCCTTGGGGGTTTTGGGGTGGACAAGGTCTCCCAGAAGGACGAGGCGGACCCTTCCCGAGCGCAACCCCGCGGTGGGGCGGAGGGAGGTGTCCGCCAGGCCCTCGGCCTTGAGGAGGCGCCACAGGGCGGGAAAGTTGCCGTGAAGGTCCCCGACGGCGATGACCCTCATCCTTTAAGAAGGGCCCGGAGCTCCCCGTAGAGGCGGCGGGTTTCCTCAGGGGTCTTGCCGTACCCCCCGTACTTCGTGACGATCCTGGCCGCCTCCTTGCCCAGGCCCCTCTCCTTCAGGCGCTCCAGGAGCTGGTCAATGAGGCGATACGCCTCGGGCTTCTCCGCCTCTTCGGGCGTCCCCTCGAGGCCCTCGGGCTCCGGCAGGCTGGGCGGGGTGAACCGGCCCCTCTCGGCGTCGTAGTCCACCCACTGTTTCTCCAGGCGGTAGAGGTACCGCCCCACGCCGAACTTGACCGCGGCCCGCTTCAGGGCGTCGGAGAAAGCGGCCTTCAGGGAATCCCCTTCCCCCACGTCCTCCTTGCTCACCCCCAAGACGGTGAGGCGGCACTTCACCTCCACCACCCGTTCCCGGCGCTCCCCCCGCTCGTCCTTAAGGGTCCTCTCCTGGTCCGAAAGCACCTCGTAGGCGTCGTGCCAGCCCTCTGGGCCCACCACCTTGTCCAGCCGGTCCAAAACGGTGCGGGCGTCCACGTAGGGGACCACGAGGGCCCGCTTGCGGTCCTTGGAGACCGCCTCAATCCGCCACTGGACCTCCTGGGGCGGGAAAGGCTCGGAGAGCTTTTGCCAGACTTCGTCCATAGGGTTAATTGTACTTTAAGCCCCTCTCATCCGAAAGGCGGCCAGGGGTTTAGGATGGAGGCATGAGGCGGATGCTGGCCCTAGGAATTTTGGCGGCCTCGGCCACGGCCCTGGCGCTGGAGCTTTCGGTGACCGCCTCCTTGAGCGTGAACCTTTTCCCCCAGGCGGTGGTGGTGGAGCGCGCCCCCGAGCCCCAGGGCCTCGTGGTGGTCTACAACTACTCCCGTCCGGAAGCCGTCTTCCGCTATCACGATGAGGACCTGCGCCGTCGGGGCTGGGTGCGGGTGAAGTATGAGGTCAAGAAGGGGGAGTGGAAGGCGGAGTACCGCAAGGGCAAGGCCAAGGCCAAGCTCTCGGTGAAGGACAAAAAGGGTCAGGTGGAGGTGCGGCTCAAGGAAGGGGACTAGACAAGGCCCGGACCCCCCGCTACCATATAGGGCGCGTGGGGCCGTGGCGCAGCTGGGAGCGCGCCTGAATCGCACTCAGGAGGTCACGGGTTCGAGTCCCGTCGGCTCCACCAGAAACCCCCCGCCCCTAGGGCGGGGGGCAAACCTTACCGCCCTACTGCCCCGTAGACGAGCCGGGGTTCAGGAGCGGGGTAGGCGCTTGCGGGGCGATGACCGTTCGCTGGGGAAGGGCCAGGGTCAGGGGAAGAGGGGTGGGGTCAATGGTGGCTACGGCCGAAAGCACCTGGGTGTTGGTGGAGTCGTAGTAGAGGGGGTAGTCGTTGGGCCCGGGCACCAGCACCGAGGAGCAGGCGATGGTCACGTTGGTCATGCCCTGGGTGATCTGGTGGGGGCGGAGGGAGGCCTGGTGCAGGATGTTGTAGCCGCAGTCCACGGCCTGCCCGGTGTTGGTCATCACCGCGCCCATCTTGCCCAGGAAGTCGTTTTCCAGCGTGATGGCGTCGTAGTAGCCCTGCCACTCCCCCACGAAGACCACCCGCCCGCCTTCGCTGGCGAACTTTTTCAAAACGTTGATCTCGGCGTTGGTGAAGGTCTGACGCGGGTTCCAGAGGAAGATCACCTTGGCCTCGGGCGCCAGCGCGGTGATGGAGCCTTGGGTGGAGTTCAGCTCCTCTATGGTGAACCCCTCGCCCTGGATGACGCTCCGGAAGGTGGAAAGGCTTTCGTCGGAGCACTCCCCGGTGCCCGCGCACTTGGAGTTTCGCCCCCGGTCAAAGAGCACCTTGGTGCCGCTGCCCCTGGGGCCGGAGGTGGAGTAGTTCACCAGGTTGCGGGCCATGAGCTGGTTGTTGGGGTTGCCCATGCCGTTATTGTCAAAGGGGTTGATGTCGTTGAAGACCACGATGTCCTTGCCGGGCGGGGGCGGGGCGTTCTTGCAAGCCTGCACCGTGTACTCCAGCCGTCCCTGGGCCTCGGCGAAGCTGTAGCTCGGGCTCAGGAGGAAGGCATGGCCGGCCACCTGGAGGGTGTCGCCGGGGTTGGCCCCCAGGTCGGCCAGGGAGAAGGCGTAGGTGAAGGTGTTCACGTAGGGGTCATGTACCGCCCGGGCGGGATAGCTCCACCAGCCACCCGGGGGAAGGGTGCCTGCGTAGGCGTGGCTTTCCGTGAGCTGGTAGGGGGAAACGCCCGAAAGGCGCACGAAGAGGGTGGAGGAGGTGTTCCACACCAGAAGGCTGCCGTTTTGCCCCATGGCGACCTGGGCCACCTTGCCGCACGCCTGGGCGGGGTCCCCTCCCGCATCCTCCCGGGGTCCTGGGGCCGCCATGTTGGGCTTGACGCCCTGGGGGCTGGAGCAGGCCCCGAGGGCCGCCACCAGCGCCAACGCACCTAAACGCCAATACCTGGGAATGCCCATCCGAATCCGCCTCCAATCTGGTCCCGTGAGACCAGGATTAGTGTAGGCGGTCTTGGGCGTTACAAGGCCGTTACGCCGTTACAGCCCCAGGATCCATTCCACGAAAGCGTTCACCACGTCGCTTTCCCCGAGGAGCTCGGGCGCCTCGAGGACCGCCTGGTAGAAGGTCCGCACCAGCTCGGGGGTGGGGTTTCGGAGGAGCTCCTGCACGGTTTTGCCCGCATAGGGGCCCTTCTTCAAGGGGGTGGTGAAGCGGGCGTCGGTGGCCAGGGGGGCGGCCTCCTTTAGCGCCGCGAGGGTCCGCTCCACAAGGAGCCTGTCCCCCTCTTCCCCCAGGGCCTCCTTGGCGGTGAGGAGGGGGCTTCCCGAGAGGTCCCGGGCCTCGAGCCCCAGGGCATAGAGCCTGCGGGCGAGGCTGGGGAGGCCCACCTCCAGGGGGAGGAGGGCCTGTGCCCCCCCGTAGCGGACCTCGAGGGTGTACCGTCCGGGCTCCTTGGGGGTGACGGCCGGGGCGGTTTCCACGAGCCCCACGGTGAGGGGGGGGATCCCGAGGCCCTTGGCGGCCTCCACCACCTTCTGGCCCTCCTTGTAGAGGGCGACCTGCAGGGCGTCCCGGCGAAGGTAGGGCTCCCCCTCGAGGCGCACCTGGGCGAAGATGGCCTCCCCAGCGCGGAAAGGCCTCGCGTCCCGATCGCCGGGGATTAAGGAGAGCCGTTCCACACTCAACGCCACCTTCCCGCCCGACAGGGCCTTCAGGGCCCTTCGGGCTTTGGCGGCGAAGGGATGGTGGGGGCTTTCCCGGAGGAAGGCCTGGTAGAGGGGGGCGGCCTCGAGGCCCGCCCGCTCTGCGAGGTAGCCGCGGAAGAAGAGGGCGAGGGGCTCCTTGCGCGCCTCGAGGTCCTTGAGGGCGGCCTCCACCTCCGTCCCCGCGTCCAGCCTCAGGGCCCGGTCGTAGGCTTCCTTGGCCCCCAGGAGGTCCCCGTAGAGGGCCCGGAAGAGGCCCAGGTTGTAGTAGGCGGTGGGGTTGGGGGAAAGGCGCACCGCCCGTTCTGAGGCCAGGATGGCCCGGGGCAGGTCCCCCGTGAGGTAGTAGGCCCAGCCCAGGTTGGTCCAGTAGAGGGGGGAGTCGGGACGGAGCTTGACCGCCCTGAGAAGCGCCTCCCTGGCCTCCTCCCCGCGGCCTTCCTCAAAGGCGGCGAAGCTCACCTCCTCCCAGGCGAAGGGGACCTCGGGGGCCTTCTCGGCCAGGGTGCGGGCGAGGGCCTTCCAGCGGGGGTTTTCGGCGATGCGGTAGATGAGGAGGGCCGCGATCTCGTCCAGGAGCCCGCCCTTTTCCAGGGCCTGGGCCTCCTTTAGGGCCTCCTCCCGCCCTTCCTGGGAGAGGCGGCTCAAGGCCTGGTAGGCAGGGGGGAGCTTCTCCTGCCAGAGGAGGAGGGGCTTGGGGAGAAGGCCTTCCAGGAGGCCCGCTCCCCGGCCTGCCTTCAGGTCCAAGGCGGAGCGGTGAAGGGGGTCCGGTTCCTCCCCCTGGGCCAGGGCCCGGAGGCGCGCCTCGGGGAGGCGGGGAGTGGGGAGGGCGCTCAAGCGGGGGGCCAGGCCCTCCTTCTGGAGCCAGAGCCAGGCCAGGGCGGGGGTGGCGAAGAGGCCCTCTTGGACCCCCTCCGCCCGGGCCAGGTAGAGGCGGAGCCCCCGCGCCTCCTCCTTCCCCAAAAGCAGCCAGTCCGCCCCGGTGATCTCCCGGGCCAGGCGGGCCCCTCCCGGGCTGTAAAGCCCGCCCACCAGGTCGTACCCCCCCTGCCACGGGGGTTCGGGGAGGAGAAGGGCGAGGAGGGTGGGGGGCGGGGCCTTCAGGCCCTCGGCGAAGGCCTGGGCCAGGCTGTATCCCCTGGGCCCCTCAAAGGGCAGGACCAGGCCCTGGGCCAGGGCCGCACCCAGAAGCGTAAGGAGGGCAAACCAGCGCATGCGCGCATTCTACCGTCCTTCCCTTAGAACCATGTAAAGGAACCGCCAAAGCCTCGGGGCCCGGCGCCAGCGCCTGGGGTCCAGGCCCACCCGGAGGAGCCACTCCAGGCCCAGGCGCTGCGCCCAAAGGGGCGGGCGCTTGGCCTCCCCCGCCAGCACGTCCAGGGTGCCCCCTACCCCCACGGCCACCCGGGCGCCGAGTGCGGCCTTGTGCCGGTGGATGAAGGTTTCCTGCCTCTCCCCCATGCCCACGAGGAGGAGGTCGGGGGCCGCCCTCCGGATCGCCTCCACGACGGGCCCTTCCTCCCGGAAGTAGCCGTGGTGGTGCCCCACCACCGTGGCCCCCAGGCGCTCGGCCTCCCGGGCGGCCCGTTCCGCCACGCCCGGCTTTCCCCCCAGAAGGTAAACCCTTAGGCCAGGGAAGCCCTGGAGGAGGGCCAGGGTGAGGTCCACCCCCGTGACCCGCTCCTTCAGGGCCACCCCGTGGAGCCGGCGCACGGCCCAGAGGATCCCCACCCCGTCCGGCGTAACCAGCTCCGCCTCGAGGATGGCCCGCCTCAGGGCCTCGTCCTCCCTCGCCCGCACGGCGATCTCCGGGTTTAGGGTCACCACCTGGTGGGTTTTTGCCTCTTGGAGGAAGCCCTGGATCCGCCTTAGGGCCTCCTCCATGTCCACGGGGTCCAGGGGAAGGCCGAGGACCTGGAGCCTCATGGCACAAACCTCTGCGCGTAGCGGTCCTGGGTGAGGCCGTACCGCTCCTTGGGGAAGAAGCGCACCTCGGCGAGCCTGGGCACCACGGGGTCCACCCCGATGAGGCTGGCCCGGGCCAGCTCCTCCGTGCGGCCTTGACGGTGCAGGGCCTGGCCCTCGGGGCTTTGGAAAAGGGCCTCCTGAGGATCGGGGAAGGCCTTGAGGAGGAGGGTGGCGAGGCTGGGGGGGGCCTCGGGGCTGAGGCGCCTCTGGAGAAAGCCTGCGGCCACCACCGCGGAGGGGAGGGGCTCCGGAGCCCCGGCGGGGCGGAGGGTGGGGGCCTTCAGGCCTTGGGCCAGGCCCAGGGCGGCCTTGGCGTTCCTGAGGTTGGCCAGGTACACCTCCTCCTCTCCCGGGAGGAGGCTCCCGTTTAGGAGGGGGGCCACCAGGACCGCCCTTTTCCCCTCCACCCCGGCCCTTTCCAGGTCCACCAGGGAGAGCCTCCCGTGGAAGCCCTCGGGGGGGAACCCCTCCACCTCGCCGAGGAGGAGGGCTTCCCGGCCCAGCTCCTCCGCCAGAAGGCGGGCCACCTTGGGTCCTGGGGCCACCCAGGCCTCCTGGGCACCCCGGGCGAGGAGGAGGGTGAGGACGCTCCCCGCGGGGAGGACCTCCACCAGGAAAAGGGGCCCGGAAACGGGCCTCAGGCACAGGTCAACCCGGCACACCCCGCCATGATACCTTAGCCTGGAGGCATGCGGCTTAGGGAGCTTGGGGAGCGGGCGCTATTGCGGAGGCTCGCCCCCTTGGGGTACCCGGAGGAGGCCCCCCTTCCCCCGGGGGACGACGCCGGGGGGGTGTGGGTGGGGGAGGAGGCTTGGCTTCTCAAAACGGATGGGTTTCTCTACCGGGAGGTGGCCTTAAGGGGCATGGGGCCTTCGGAGGTGGGCTTCCGGGGGGTGGCGGCCGCGGCCTCGGACCTCCTCGCGAAGATGGGCCGTCCCCTGGGCTTCACCTTGGGCCTCTTTCTGCCAGAGGACCTGGAGGAGGCCTTCGCCGTGGACCTTGTGCGGGGCGCGGCGGAGGCGGCCTCGAGGCTCGGGGCCTTCCTCCTCGGGGGGGACACGAACCGGGGGGAGGAGGTGGCCCTCGTGGTCTCCGGCTTTGCCCTGGCCTCGAGGCCCCTTCCCCGGGAGGCCCTTCCCGGGGACCTCGTCTACCTGGCCGGGGACCGGTGGGGGAGGACCGGGGCGGCCATACGGGCGCACTACGAGGGCCGCTCCCTGGAAGGGTTCCCGGAGATCCGGAAGGCCGCCTTCTACCCCCTGCCGCGCCTTGGGCTCCTCGCCCTGGCTGGGCTTCCCCGGGGGAGCCTAGACTCCTCGGACGGCCTCGCCGAGACCCTTTGGCAGCTCTCCGAGCTCGGGGTGCGGGTGGAGCTGGAAGGCCTTCCCCTTTACCCGGACGTCCTGGCCTTCGCGGGAAGCCTGGAGGAGGCAGAAGGGCTCGTCCTTTTCGGGGGGGAGGAGTTTGAGGCGGTTCTCCTCCTGCCCCCTGAGCGGGAGGCCGAGGCGCTAAGGCGGGCGGAGGCGGCGGGGCTTCCCCTCTTCCGGGCCGGCCGGGTGGGGGAGGGGGAGGGGGTGTGGCTCCGGGGGGAGCGGGTGCCCCGGCGGGGGTACGCCCACTTCGGACCCCGGGAGGGCCTCCTCCCGGGGTAAGGGGGGCTGGCCCTCAGGTACCCGGTTACCTTCTCCTGGAGGCCCAGGGTCTTGGGAGCATGCCCGAGCAGGGCCTCCGCGGGTACGGGAAGCCCCAGGGGGCGCTTCGAGGTCTGAGGCCTCCAAGAGGAGCACCAGGTCCAGGCCGCTTCCTACCCCGGGGTTCGGGCGTAGGAGCCAAAGTAGCCCGGGGATGGGGTCCAAGCCCTAAGAGCCTCCTCCACCTCTTCCCGGCTAGGCCATCTGAGCACGGACGAACCCAAGCACCTCACGGGCATAGGCCACCCTTCCCTCGCTCTGCAAGGGCCCGTGGTGCTCCGCCGAAGGCATCGGGGTAGCGGGCCTTTTCCACCAGCTCCTGGGGCACCTCCAAGGGGAAGCTTCTTCTGGGCAGCGAAGCAGGCCCACTCGTGCCTCCTGGCGTTCCGGGCGATCTCGGCCATCTCCAGGTCCTTCTCTGCCTGGAGAAGCCCGTGCTTTATACTCGGGGCATGCGGGCCTTCAAGGCGCACCTCCGGGGCCTTGCCCCTTACCCCTACAAGAAGGAGGAGGCCCCGGTGAAGCTGGACCAGAACGAAAGCCCCCTGGACCTCCCCGGGGGCCTCAAGGAGGAGGCCCTGAGGCGCATGGCCCGCCTCCCCTGGAACCGCTACCCGGAGATTCATGCGGAAGGCCTTAGGAGGAGGCTTTCCGCGCTTTTGGACTGGCCGGAGGAGGGGATCGTCCTGGCCCCGGGGTCCAACCTCCTGATCCTGGCCTTGAGCCTAGCGGCGGAGGAGGTTTTGGACCTCGTCCCCTCCTTCCCCCACTACGCCCACGCCGCCAAGGTGGCGGGGACGCCCTATAGGGCGGTGCCCCTCTTAGAGGGCTTCGCCCTCCCCCTGGAGGCCCTCCTTTCCGCCTTTACGGGGGGGGTGCTCTTCCTCCCCAATCCTCACGCCCCCACGGGGGCCCTCTTCCCAGAGGAGGCCCTCTGGGGCCTGGCGGAGAGGGCCAAGGAGGTGGAGGGGCTTTTGGTGGTGGACGAGGCCTACCGGGAGTTTGCCGGCACGGACTTTAGCTTCCTCGCCCGGCAAAACCCCCACGTGGCCCTCCTTCGCACCTTCTCCAAGGCCTTCGCCCTGGGGGGCATCCGGGCGGGTTACCTCCTGGCCTCCCCGGAGGTGGCGGGGGTGGTGCGGGAGGTCTTGCCGCCTTTTGTCCTTCCCGCCCACACCGCGGCCATCCTGGAGGTGGTCCTGGAAAATCCCGGCTATGTGGAGAAGGGGGTGGCCTTGGTGCGGGCGGAGCGGGAGCGGGTCTACGGGGAGCTCCTCCGGCACCCCACCTGGCGCCCCTACCCAAGCCGCACCAACTTCCTCCTGGTAAAGACCCCGGATGCGGAGGAGGCCTTCCGCCACCTCCTCGCAAGGGGGGTCCTGGTGCGCAGGCAGGACCGCTACCCGGGGCTTGAGGGGTGCCTTCGGGTCACCATCGGCCGGAAGGAGGAGATGGACGCCTTCCTCCGGGCGGCCTTCGGGGTGGCCTATGCGTGAGGCCCTGGTGGAGCGGGCCACGGCGGAGACCTGGGTCCGCCTCCGCCTCGGTCTGGACGGGCCCACCGGGGGGAAAGTGGCCACGGGCCTGCCCTTCTTGGACCACATGCTCCTCCAGCTTCAGCGCCACGGCCGCTTCCTCCTGGAGGTGGAGGCCAAGGGAGACCTCGAGGTGGACGTCCACCACCTGGTGGAGGACGTGGGCATCGCCCTGGGGATGGCCCTTAGGGAGGCCCTCGGGGACGGGGTAGGCCTGGAGCGCTACGCCGAGGCCTTTGCCCCCATGGACGAGACCCTGGTGCTTTGCGTTTTGGACCTCTCGGGCAGGCCCCACTTGGAGTACCGCCCCGAGGCCTGGCCCGTGGTGGGGGAGGCTGGGGGGATGAACCACTACCACCTCCGGGAGTTCCTGCGGGGCCTCGTGAACCACGGGCGGCTCACCCTCCACCTGAGGCTCCTTTCGGGAAGGGAGGCCCACCACGTGGTGGAGGCGAGCTTCAAGGCCCTGGCCCGGGCCCTCCACCGGGCGACCCGCCTCACGGGGGAGGGGCTTCCCAGCACCAAGGGGGTGCTTTGATCTCGTTCCAGGCGAGAGGAAGATGAAGGCGCTTCTCATAGACTACGGTTCGGGGAACCTGAGGAGCGCGGCCAAGGCCCTCGAGGCCGCGGGCTTCGCCGTGGCGGTTGCCCAGGACCCCAAGGCCCACAAGGAGGCGGACCTCCTCGTCCTCCCAGGTCAGGGCCACTTCGGCCAGGTGATGCGGGCCTTCCGGGAAAGCGGCTTCGTGGAGCGGGTCCTCCAGCACCTGGAACGGGGCCTTCCCTTCCTCGGCATCTGCGTGGGGATGCAGGTCCTCTACGAGGCGAGCGAGGAGGCGCCGGGGGTGAAGGGCCTCGGCCTCTTCCCCGGGGAGGTGCGCCGCTTCAGGGCGGGGAGGGTGCCCCAGATGGGGTGGAACGCCCTGGCCTTCCAGGGGGCTTTTGCGCCCCTTTCGGGCCGCCACTTCTACTTCGCCAACTCCTACTACGGCCCCCTGACCCCCCACTCCCTGGGGGTGGGCACGTACGAGGGCACCCCCTTTACCGCCCTCCTCGCCCGGCAAAACCTCCTCGCCCCCCAGTTCCACCCGGAGAAGAGCGGGAAGGCGGGCCTCGCGTTTTTGGCCCTAGCGCGCCTTTACTTCCAGGTCCTCTAGGCGGAGGAGCCGGCCTTGGGCCCCCAGGCCCGTGGCGGCCAGGGCCCCCGCCAGGTTGGCCAGGCGGCCGGCCTCGAGGGGGCTTCTCCCCGAGAGGATGGCGTGGGCAAAGGCGGCGGTGTAGGCGTCTCCCGCCCCGGTGGAGTCCACAATGTCCTCCACCGGATAGGGCTCCAGGAGCTCCTCCCCTTCCGGGGTGACCAGGATGGAGCCCATGGCCCCCACCTTGATGGCCAGGTGCCGGAAGCCCTCTTCCCGGAGCCGCGCTACCCCCTCGGAGAGGGAGACGGCCCCGGTGAGGGCCAGGAGCTCGGCCTGGTTCATGAGGAGCCAGCTCACCCCCCGGAGGTGCTTGAGGAGCTCCCGTCCCGCCGCCCGCACCGCCCCCGTGCCCAGGTCGGCGAAGACGGGCATCTCCCGCCTCCTCGCTGCCTCGAGGACCTCCGCGGCGTAGCTCCGGGAGGGCCCTCCCACCAGGGCGTAGGCGGAGAGGACCACGGCGTCCGCCTGGTCCAGGAAGCGAGGCTTGAAGAGGGCGGGGTCCAGGTGGCGGCTTGCCCCCTCGGCGCTCACCATGGACCGCTCCCCTCCGGGCACCACCAGGATGAGCACGGAGCTCGTGGTGTGCTCCGGGTCCTCCTGGAGGTACCTGAGGTCCACCCCCACCTCCCGCACCCGGCTCAGGGCGAGATCGGCGAAGGGGTCTTGGCCTACCCGGCCCGCCAAAAAGACCCGGTGGCCGAGGCTGGCGAGCTGGGCCGCCAGGGTCCCCCCTGCCCCCCCGGGCTTCATGAGCGCCCTTCGGGCGGGAAGCTCCTCCCCGGGTTCGGGGATGCGCTCCACGAAGAAAAGCAAATCCACGGAAACGTCGCCCAGCACGAAAAACCGCATCTTGCCTCCTTCTGCCCAAGACGCAGGGTTTGCCCTCACTATACCGCAAGGGCCCCTTGGCTTTGGCGGGAGTATACCCCTGCTGGATGAGAGAAGAATAACAAGCGCCCCGCCGCCCTCCCTTCCGCGGGCGGGATCAGAACCTGCGGTCCACCACCAGGCCTCCCTCTAGCTCGCCCACCAGCTCCACCTCATCCACCTTGAGTCCGGTGGCCCTCTGGACCGCTTCCATGAGCCCGGGCGGCACCCTCTCCGCCTTCAGGCGGAGGACGAGCTTGTCCGTGCCCTCCAGTTTCCTCTCCACCACCACCTGGAAGCCCCTGGGGTCCAGGCCGAAGCCCGCGAGGAGCGGGCCGAGCTCCGTGGGGTAGAGCTTCACCCCCTTCACCTTCACCATGGCGTCCGTCCGGCCGAAAACCCCCCGGGGGAGGAGGGTGAGCCCTCCCCGCCTTTCGGCCACGGCCAGGTCCCCGGTGCGGAAGCGCACCATGGGCATGAGGGTCCGGCTTAGGGCGGTGACCACGAGCTCCCCCTTCTCCCCGTCCGGCACGGGCCTGAGGGTCTCGGGGTCTAGGACCTCGAGGACCGCCATCTCCGGAATTTCCCAGAGGCCCTCCTTCCCTAAGCCCTCTCCAGCCACGATGCCGAGCTCGCTGGTGCCGTAGGCGTCCAGGGCCACCCCGCCCAGGGCGGCCTCCACCCTTTCCCGGAAGCCGGGCACGGAGGTGAAGGGCTCCCCTCCCGCCAGAAGGAGGGGAAAGCGCCCTCCCGCCTGGCCCACCTTGAGGGCGAAGGAGGGGTTGGTCACCAGGACATCAAACCCGTAGGTCCGCCCGATCTCGGCGATGCGGGCCGCTTCCCCGGGCCCGTGGGGCAGGACCAGGTTCCCTGCCCTCACTAGGGCCTCGTGGAAGAGCCACCCCCCGGCGAACACGTGGTAGCTGAAGGCCACCAGCACCCTCTTGCCCACCAGGCCGAGCCTGCGGTAGTGGGCCGCCAGGGCCTCCGCCTGGTAGCGGAGGTCGTCTTGGGAGAGGTACTCGGGCATCCACCCCAGGAGGGGGCTTGGGGTGAGGTGCATGAGGCTCGCCCCTTCGGGGGGCCTGGGGTTTTCCTTCAGAAAGGCCACCCATTCCTCCCGGGTGGTGAGGGGAAGGCCGGGCAGATCCTCCAGGGCGAACCCCTCCGGGTCCACCCCGCGGAGCTTCTCCTGGTAAAGGGGATGGGCCTGGGCCGCGCGCAGAACTTCTTTGAGCCTGGCCAACCTTTCCATGTGGGCCTCCTTGCCGGGGATTATACCCTCGCGGGGACTTTCCACCGGGGCTTATACGGCGGGGGCCTGGGCCAAGAAGAGCAGGCGGGGCAGGGCCTCCTCCAGGTCTTGTGGGCGATCCCGCCTCAGGGTGATGTGGCCCACCTTCCGCCCGGGGCGCACGGACTTCCCGTACCAGTGGAGGTGGGCCCCCTTTAGCCTCAGGACCTCTCCGAAGTCGGGCTTCTGCCCGATGAGGTTCACCATGGCGCTGTACCCTCGGGGTGCGGTGCTCCCCAAGGGGAGGCCCAGGAGGGCCCGGAGGTGGTTTTGGAACTGGCTCGTCTCCGCCCCCTCTATGGTCCAGTGGCCAGAGTTGTGCACCCTGGGGGCCATCTCGTTGAAGAGGAGCTCCTCCCCCACCTGGAAAAACTCCAGGGCAAGAACGCCCACGTAGCCCAGGGCGGCAAGCGCCCTCCCGGCGTAGTCCTCCGCCTTCCGCTTTAGGGCCTCGGAGACCCCGGGGGCCGGGGCCAGGGAGAGGCGGAGGATGCCCCCGTGGTGGCGGTTTTCCACGAGCGGGTAGAAGGCCACCTCCCCTCCGAGCCCCCGCACGCTAAGGAGGGAGACCTCCCGGTCAAAGGGAACGTAGCCCTCGAGGAGAAGCCCCTGGCCTCCCAGGGCCTTCAGGGCTTCCCGGGCCTCTTCCTCCGTGCGAAGGAGGGCCTGCCCCTTGCCGTCGTAGCCCCCCTGCCTCACCTTGAGAAGGGCGGGGAGGCCCACCCGCCTGAGGCCCTCCTCCAGGTCCACCGGGCCCTCCACCGGGTGAAAGGGCGGCGTGGGGACGCCAAGGCTCTGCATGAAGGTCTTCTCCAAAAGGCGGTCCTGGGCCACCGCCAGGGCCTCGGGCGGGGGGTAGACGGGGAGGTGGTCCGCCAGGAAGCGGACCGCCTCCACGGGGACGTTTTCAAACTCGTAGGTGACGAGGGAAAGCCCCTCGGCGAAGCGGGCGAGGGCTCCTTCCTCCAGGAAGCCCCCCACCACGAGCTCCCCCACCTGCCCGGCGCAGGCCTCGGGGGAAGGGTCCAGGAAGCGGAAGGAAAGCCCCAGGGGATAGCCCGCAAGGGCCAGCATCCGCCCGAGCTGCCCTCCGCCCAAAACGCCGATCCTCACGCCTCCTCCCGGGGGTCGGGGTGGGCGAGGACGGCCTCGGTCTGGGCCCGGCGGTAGGCCTTGAGCCTTTCCATGACCTCGGGGTGCGTGAGGCCCACGATGCTCGCGGCGAGGAGGGCGGCGTTCACCGCCCCCGCCCTCCCGATGGCCAGGGTGCCCACCGGGACCCCGGCGGGCATCTGGACGATGGAGAGGAGGGAGTCCAGGCCCTTTAGGGCTTGGCTTTCCACCGGCACCCCGAGGACGGGGAGGGGGGTGTGGGCCGCGGTCATCCCGGGGAGGTGGGCCGCCCCCCCGGCCCCGGCGATGATCACGAGGAGGCCCCGCGCCTCCGCGGTCTTGGCGTACTCGGCCATCAGGTCCGGGGTGCGGTGGGCGGAGACCACCCGCACCTCGTAGGGGATACCCAGGGCCTCGAGGGTCTCCGCCGCGTGGCGCAGGGTGGCCCAGTCGGACCGGGAACCCATGATGACGCCTACCAAGGGCCGCATCGTACCGGATTGTACAAGCCTAAGCCCTCTGGTAGAAGGGGAGGGCGATGGACGCCCTTGAGCTTCTCAAGCTGAACCTCCTTTCCCCCATGGTCTTGGCCTTTTTCCTGGGCGCCTTGGCCCGGGGCCTAAGGAGCGACCTGGCCTTCCCCGAGGCCCTCTACACCGCCCTTTCCATCTACCTTCTCTTCGCCATCGGCTTTAAGGGCGGGGTGGAGCTCTCCAAGACCCCTCTGGCCCTGCTCCTCCTCCCCGCCCTGGCCACCCTCTTCCTGGGCCTCTTCCGGCCCCTTTCCGGCTACCTCCTGGCGAGGCGCCTCCTCGGGGTGGGGCGGGAGGACGCCGGGGCCCTGGCCGCCCACTACGGCTCGGTCTCCGCGGTCACCTTCCTCGCGGCCCTCACCTTCGCCCAGGGGGTGGGCCACCGCCCGGAGGGGTTTTTGCCCACCCTGGTGGCCCTCCTGGAGGTGCCGGGGATCGTGGTGGCCCTCCTTCTCGCCAAGCGGAAAGGCGGCCTGGGGGAGGCCCTGCCGGAGGTGCTCACCGGGAAGAGCGTGGTCCTCCTCCTGGGGGGGCTTCTCGTGGGGGCCTTTTCGGGGGAGGCGGGGATGGAGCGGGTCAAGGCCTTCTTCGTGGACCCCTTCTACGGGGCCCTCACCCTCTTTCTCCTGGACCTGGGGATGGTGGCGGCCTCGAGGCTTTCCGCCTTAAGGCGCGTGGGGCCGCGCTTGCTCCTCTTCGGGGTGGGCCTGGCCCTGGTCCACGGGGCCCTGGGGGTCTACCTGGGCCACCTGGCGGGGCTTTCCGTAGGGGGGGCCACGGTCCTGGGGGCCATGGCGGCCAGCGCCTCCTACATCGCCGCCCCGGCGGCGGTGCGCCTCGCCCTGCCCGAGGCCAACCCGAGCTTGTACCTCACGGCGAGTCTGGCCGTCACCTTTCCCTTTAACCTAGTCCTGGGCATCCCCCTCTACCACGCCCTGGCCCAGGCCCTGGGGAGGTGAACCGTGGACCTTGTGCCCTTGAAGCTCTTGACCATCGTAGCGGAGAGCCTCTTGGAGAAGCGGCTGGTGGAGGAGATCAAACGCCTGGGGGCCAAGGGGTACACCATCACCCCGGCCCGGGGGGAGGGCTCCCGGGGGATAAGGAGCGTGGACTGGGAAGGCCAGAACATCCGCCTCGAGACCCTCGTTCCCGAGGAGGTGGCCCTAAGGATCCTCCATAGGTTACAGGAGGCGTACTTTCCCCACTACGCCATGATCGCTTACGTGGAAAACGTCTGGGTGGTGCGCGGGGAGAAGTACGTTTAAGTCCGGCCCTTTTTCCGCCGCGCCAGGGGCAGGAGGGCCAGGAGGAGAAGCCCGGAAAAGAGGAGCCAGGCCGGCACCCTCTGCCCCAGGAAAAAGGCCAAGAGCACCAGGCCCTGGGTCCATAGGAGGCTCCCCATGGCGGCGAGGAGCAGGTAGGGAAGGAGGGGATAGCCCAGGGCCCCGAAGAGGAGGGGGATGAGGGTGCGCAGGCCGGGGACGAAAGGGGCGACGAGGAGGGCGGAAGGGCCAAAGCGGCCGAGGAACCTTTCCCCGCGCCTTAGGAGTTCTGGGGGAAAGCGCTTTCTGATCCCGGCCCCAAGCCGGCGCCCCACCCCGTACCCGAGGGCGTGGCCGGCCAACGCCCCCAGGAAGAGGAGGGGGAGGAGGGGGAAGAGGGCAAGCCTTCCCTCCCCGGCCAGGGCCCCGAGGGCGAGGAGGAGAGTGTCCCCCCCGGGGACGAAGAGGCCAAAGGGAAGCCCCACTTCCAGGAGGAGGACGAGGGCGGGAACAAGGTAGGCGCCCATCCTAGGAGGTCTGGGGGGCGGGCTTTCGTAGGGCCCAGAGGCTACCTACGAGGAGCACCAGGAGGATGAGGAGGCTGAAGGCCTCCTTGTCCAGCCCCAAGGCCAGCTCAGGCCGCCCGAGCGTCTCCTTGGCCAGCTTGTCCCATCCCCCCAGGGCCAGCTTCACCCCCGCCAGGCCCACCACCAGGTAGGCCAGGTGCTTGAACCGGGGATAGCGGTCCAGAAGCGTCACCACCAGGCTGGCTAGGAGCCGCAGGGCGAGGATGCCCAGGAAGACCCCGGTGTAGATCACCCAGAGCGTGTCGGAAAGGGCTACGGCCACCAGGACGGAGTCCACGGCGAAGGCCAAGTCCATGAGCTCCACCTGGGCCACCACCTTCCAGAACTGGGCGGCGCCTACCTCGAGGTGGGCCTGGGCCGGGGCCTGGGCCTCCTGCGACAAGAAGTGCTTGAGGGCGATATAGAGGAGGTAGGCCGCTCCCAGGGCCTGGACCCACCAGAGCTTGACCACCAGGGCAGCGAAGAGCAGGGCGAGCCCCCGCAGGAGGTAGGCCCCCAGGATCCCGTAGAAGAGGGCCTTGCGCCTTAGGGGCACAGGTAGCTTCTGGACCAAGACCCCCAGGATCAGGGCGTTGTCCGCGGAGAGGATGACTTCCAGAACCACCAGGATCAGGATCACCGAGATCGCGCTGGCCTCCATGTCCACCTCCCAAAGAAAAAGACCACCGCAAGCGCGGTGGTCTTGCCCGGGCCTTACCGCCCCCGGCCTCCCGGGGCCTAGGGGCCCGTCCTGACGGGAGGCCGGCCTTGGGGCTACTCCCCAACCTGGTTCATTCTAGCATAAAGGGGGGTCAGGCAAGCCCCAGAAGGGCCTTGAGCCCCAAGGCGGCCTCTACCCCTTGGGTGCCGTAGTTGTTGTTGAAGAGGACGAAAACCCTTTCCGCACCCTCCGCCAGGGTCCTTGTGGCCTGGGCAAGGTCTCGGAGTTCCTCCTCGCTATAGCGCCAGTTGAAGCGCTCGTAGGGCTTCCCGTGGGGTCCCTTCCAGGTGTCGGCGTTCCGGCCGTGGCAGCGGAGGACGGCCACGGGGTGGGTGGCCTCGAGGACCCTCGGGGGGGCCTCGGGGTGGGGGGGTGCGTCCACGCTCACGTGGATGAGACCAAGGCGGGAGAGCTCCTTCCTCACGAACCCCCAGGCGGTGTACCACTTGGGGTTGCGGAACTCCACGGCCACCCAGTACCCTCGGGTCCTCTCCGCCAGGCGCTCTAGGTACTGGAAGCTCCTAGGTTTGGGTTCGGTCCAGGGAGGGAGGCCGAAGTGGAGGTATCCCAGCTTACCCGCTTCCCTCAAGGGGCTTAAGGCGGCGAAGAAGCGCCTCCAGGCCTCCTCCACCACCTCCTCCGGCACCTCCCGCTGGGGAAGGTGGCCCTCCTCTTGGGGGAGGAGGACCTTTAGGTCCTTGGGGAGGGCCTTCGCCTCGAGGCCGTGGCCGGTGAAGGCGGAGAAGGCCTTGACGTGAAAGAGGAAGCCCTCGGGGGTCCTCTCCGCCCACTTCCGCACCACCTCGAGGCGGGGCAGGGCGTAGAAGGTGCTGTCCACCTCCACGGTGTCAAAGAAACGGGCGTAGTGGCGGAGGCGCTTTTCTGGGTCATTTCTCGCCTCGGGGGGGTACCAGCCGGAGGCGAGGAGGGTGGGGTCAGTCCAGCTTGCCGTGCCCACGCGGACTTCCGCCACCCCTCCATTTTACGGCTTCCCTGGGGCCCCTCTTGGGCCGCCTCCCTTCCCCCACCCTGTACCATGGGGTCATGGGCTCCTCCTGGCCCAAGCCTCGCCTCGTGGTGAGCGCCTGCTTGGGGTTCGCCGCCGTGCGCTATTCCGGGGAGCTCATCCCCGACAAGGTGGTGGCGGCCCTTAGGGAGCACGTGGACTTCCTCCCCGTCTGCCCCGAGGTGGAGATCGGCCTCGGGGTGCCGAGGCCGGTGGTGCGCCTGGTGCGGGGGGAAGGGGGCGTTAGGATGGTCCAGCCCAGGACCGGAGAGGACCTCACGGAGAGGATGCAGGCCTTCGGCCGGGGGTTCCTCGAGGGCCTGGGCCAGGTGGAAGGCTTCCTCCTCAAAAACCGCTCCCCCAGCTGCGCCCTCAAGGACGCCAAGGTTTACGCCCACCCCGAAGGGGGCGGGGTGGTGGGGAAGGGCGCGGGCCTCTTCGCCAGGCTCGTGGAGGAGCGCTTTCCCCTCCTCCCCAAGGAGGACGAGGGGCGGCTCACGAACGCCAGGATCCGGGCCCAGTTCCTCACCCGGGTCTTCGGCCTGGCCAGGCTGCGGGAGGTGCGGGACCTTCCTAGCCTCCAGGCCTTCCACGCCCGCTACAAGCTCCTCCTTATGGCCTACAGCCAGAAGGAGGCGAGGGTCCTGGGACGCTTCCTCGCCGAGGCCCAGGGGAGGCCCTTCCCCGAGGTCCATCGGGCCTACGAGGAGGGGTTTTTGCGGGCCACGGAGAGGCCCTACCGCCTCGGCGCCATGGCCGACGCCCTCCTCCACGCCTTCGGGCATTTCAAAAAGGCCCTTTCCCCTAGGGAGAAGGCCCACTTCCTGGACCTTCTTTTGGACTTCCGGGAGGAGCGCCTTCCCCTCGAGGCCCCCCTCGCCCTCCTCGCCTCCTGGGCCCGGCGCTTCGCCGAGCCCTACGTGGAGGCCCAGGCCCTCCTGGAGCCCTATCCCCGGGCCCTGATGCACGTTCCCGGGGCCTAGAGGAACCGGGCGAGAATCCGGCCCAGGGCCTCTATTCGCCCGCGCCCGCCCCTCGGCGCGGGACCCAAAGAGGAAGGCGGCCTGGACCTGGGGGAAGGGAGCGAGGACCTCGCGGAGCCGGGCCTCTTGGGCTTCCACGCCTTCTAGTTACACCCGCTCCACCCGCCCCCGCGCCTCCTTTGGGTTTCCCGCCCCGATGGCGAAGAGGGCGGTCCTAAGCTCCTCCAGGTAGTCCCGGATCCAGGCCGCCACCCTCTCCGCTCCCTCCAGGGCAGGCCGCAAAAGGGGCCGGGCCACGGCCACAAGGTCTGCCCCCAGGGCCAGGGCCTTGGCGGCTTCCGTCCCCGTGTACACCCCCCCAGAGGCCACGAGGGGAAGTTCGGGCAGGACCTCCCGGACCTCCAGGATGGCCCTTGCGGTAGGGATTCCGATCTCGCAGAGCTCCGGGTGGCGTACCTCCCCGAAGCGTACCCACTCCTCCACCCGGGCCCAGCTCGTCCCCCCGGCCCCGGCCACGTCCACCGCCGCCAGGGGTAGGTCCCGTAGGGCGAGGGCCGCCTCCCGGGAGAGGCCGTGCCCCACCTCCTTCACCAAGACGGGGAAGGGAAGGGGTAGGAGGGCCTCTAGCCTCGCAAGAAGGCCCCGGAAGTCCGTGTCCCCCCCCTGCACCGCCTCCTGCAAGGGGTTGATGTGCAAGGCGAGGGCGTCCGCTTCCAAAAGCTCCACCAGGCGCAGGAGGTCCTCCCGGCCGTAGCGCCTGAGCTGGGCGAGGCCTAGGTTGGCGATGAGGAGAACTTTGGGGGCCACCTGGCGCACCCGGAAGCTCCTCAGGGCCTCGGGGCGCTCCAGGACGATTCGGCCCGAGCCCAGCATCATTCCCACCCCCAGGGCCTCGGCGGCCTCGGCCAGGGCCAGGTTGATCCTTTCCCCGTTTTCCTCCCCCCCGGTCATGGCCCCGATGAGGAAGGGGGCCTTCAGGGTCTTCCCCAGGAAGGGGGTGGTGAGGTCTATCTCGGAAAGGGCAAGGCCCGCCAGGGCCTGGTAGCGGAGGCGGAAGGCTTCCAGCCCCGTGGTGGTCCTCTGGTAGGCCACCTCGCCCTCGAGGCAGGCCTCCAGATGCTTCCGCTTCCGCTCGGCGGTGTTCACGTAAGGCCCTCCTGCAGGCTTCTCGGCATCCGCTCCAGCCCCAGGTCGTGGGCGATGAGCCTCGCCGTCATCTTGGCGGACATCATCACGCTGGGCAGGCCCGCCCCGGGCTGGTAGCTCTGGCCCACCAGGTAGAGGCCCTGGACGTCCTCCGAGCGGTTCTTGGGGCGGAAGGAGGCCGTCTGCCAGAGCACGGGCTCGGGGCCGAAGGCGTTGCCCAGGTGGCTATTCAGGGTCCACTGGAAGTAGTCCGGGGTGATGTAGTGGGCGTAGACCAGGCGGTCCATCAGCCCGGGGAGAAAGCCCCTCTCGTCCAGGTAGCGGAGGGCCTTTTCTAGGTAGCCGGGGCCGAGCCTCCCCCAGTCCAGGCCGCTCCCGTTGTGGGGCACGGGGACCAGGGTGTAGGCGGCGTGGTGGCCCGGGGGGGCCAGGGAGGGGTCGGTGAGGGTGGGGAGGTGGAGGTAGTGGGCGAAGTCCTCGGGGAGGACCTTGCGCCCAAAGATGTCCTGGAGGAGCCCCTCGTAGCGGTGGGAGAGGAGGACGTTGTGGTGCTTAAGCTTCTCCCCCTCGTCCCCACGGGCCTTGAAGCCGAAGTAGGCCACGAAGAGGCTCATGGAAAGCCGCGTGCGCCTGAGGCGCCAGTCGGCGTGCCAGAAGCGGTCCTCGGGAGCGAGGAGCTCGCCGTAGGTGTGGACGTAGTCGGCGTTGGAGACCACGAGGTCGGCCTCGAGCTTCTCCCCGTCTTCCAGGACCACGCCCACCGCGCGGCGCCCCTTGGTGAGGATGCGGCGCACGGGGGCGTTAAAGCGGACCTTTCCCCCGAGCTCCTGAAGCTTCCTGACCAGCCCCTGCACCAAGGCCCCCGTCCCCCCCATGGCGAAGTGCACCCCCCAGCGGCGCTCCACAAAGTGGATCATGGCGTAGAGGGCGGGCACGGCGAGAGGGTTTCCCCCGATGAGGAGGGACTCAAAGGAGAAGATCTGCCGGGTCTTGGGGTTTTGAAAGTAGCGGGAGACGAGGCTAAAAAGGGGCCGCACCGCGTCCAGCTTGAGGAGGTCTGGGGCCACCTTGAGGAGGTCAAGGAGGCTGCCGAAGTGGGTGAAGCCGAGCTCCAGAAAGCCCTTCTGGAAAAGGGCCCGGGCGTGGGCCTCAAAGCGGCGGTAGCCCTCGAGGTCCTCCGGAGCGAGGCGGGCGATTTCCCTTTGCAGGTGCTCGGGGTCGTCCCTGTAGTCAAAGTGGGTGCCGTCTGGGAAGTGGAGGCGGTAGAAGGGGTCCAAGGGGACGAGCTTCACGTAGCGCTCGGTGTGGGCAAGCCCTTCCTCCTGGGGGAAGTCGGGGTAGAGCCTGGGGTCGCCGGGCTTCGTGGCAAAGAGGTCTTCCAGGAAGGGGGGGACGGTGATCACCGTGGGGCCCATGTCAAAGGTGAACCCTTGGGCTTGGTGGACGGAGGCCCGCCCTCCCGGACCCCCGAGCTTCTCCAGGACCAGGACCTCAAGGCCCATGGCGGCGAGCCGGATGGCCGCGGAGAGCCCCCCCACCCCGCTTCCGATGACTACAGCGCGCATGGGGAGGAGTCTATCAGGTCGCCTCCCCCCCTCAGTTGGGCTTGGCCCACAGAGGGCTATCCGAGGGGCACGGGGAGGTGGCGGAAGCCCGCCATCCGGCCAGGGTCAGGCGCCTACACCTCCCGCCCCTTCCAGCGCTTCCCCGGGAGGAGGGCCCGCAGGTACACGGGAAGGAGGAGAAGGGGGGCGAGGGGGACGAGGAGGCCGGGCCAGAGGGCCCCCCCCAAGGCCCGCTGCACCAGAAGCCGCTCCAGGAGCCCCATAAGCCCCAGGTCCCACCGACCGAAGAGCCAGGGCAGGGTGTAGAGGGCGAGGTGGTAAATGGCCGAGCCCAGGAGCAGGGCAGGGTTTTTAAGGTGGATGTCCAGGAAGTTTTTCCCAAAGCCCTCCACCGCCTCCCCGTAGCCCCGGTACATGCGCACCCGGAAAAGCCCCCCGCCCAGGAAAAGCCCGTAGGCCCTCGCCCGCCTCGCCAGGGCCACGTCCTCCAAGACCTCCCCCCGCACGGCCCCGTGCCCCCCGGAGGCGAAGTAGGCCTCCCTCCAGAAGGCCAGGACCTGGCCGTTCGCCACCCGTAAGCGCTCCAGAAGGGGGTGGGGCAGGAAGGAAAAGAGCCCGTTCATCACGAAGGCCACAAGGGCCCCGTCCCCAAGGCCTACCTCCTGCTTGGGCAGGGCCGAGACCATCTCCCTGCCCTCCAGGGCTTCCAAAAGCCCCCCCAGGGCCCCCTCCTCCCAGAGGACATCGGCGTCGGTGAAGACCAGGACCTCGCCCCGGGCCTCCTGGGCGAGCTTTGAGCAGGCCCAGTTCTTCCCCTTCCACCCCGGGGGCGGGGGAGTGCCTCGGAGGAGCCGGAAGGCGGGGTGGGTGCCCGCTACCTCCAGGGCCGCTTGGGCGGTGCCGTCCTCCGAGAGGTCGTCCAGGACCAGGACCTCGAGGGCCCCCTGCCGGAGGAGGCTGGGAAGGGTCCTCCTTAGGTTTTCCGCCTCGTTCCGGGCCGGGACCAGGAGGGAGGCCGTGGGCCTTTGGGGCGTGGGGCGGGGCCTTAAGCGGGGGAAGGCGAGGAGGTTAAAGAGGAGGGCGAGCCACCTTAGGAGGAGGAAGAGGAAGACGCCGAAGAAGAAGTCCCCCGTCATGGCCGAAAGAGCCGTACCAAGGGCAGGATCCTTTCCTCCAGGCTCCGCCTTCCCCGAAGCACCTCAAGGAAGCCCTCGGGTATCTCCCTGGGGTGGGTTTGGGCGAGGAGGGCGTCAAGCGCTGCTAGAAGCCCCCCCAAGGCCCCGGCGAGGTCCTCCCCCGGGGGGAGGGGCTTTCCGATCCAGAGGAAGGCCTCGGGGTGCTCGTAACCCCGGAGGACCACCCTTAAGGCCACGGGAAGGAGGGGAACCCCCGCCCGCTTGGCCAGCCACGCTGCCCCCTGCCTCAAGGGGCGGAGGGGCCCGGGGTAGGCCATCGCCCCCTCGGGGAAGAGGGCCACCCACTCCCCCCGCCTAAGCCTCCTTAGGGCCTCCCGGACCCTTCCCGCCTCGAGGGCCCCCGCGAGCTTTAAGACGGGGAAGCTCCTCAGGTTTTCCTCCGCCACCAGGAGGCTCGTGGGCCTCCGGTAGAACCTCCCCAAAAGCCACACCAGGTGCCCGTCAAAGAAGCTGTGGTGGTTTAGGGCGAGCACCAGGGGACCCTCCGGGGCCTCCCCCCGGAGGTAGACCCCCCGGAGGCTCCCTTTTAGGCTTCGGAGGAGGAAGAACCCCACCGCCAGGCGGAGGAGCCTGCCGGCGGGCCTCGCCTCCAGGCGCTCCCAACGCTCGGCCACGGGCCTATCTTAGGCGCCTCAGGGCCTCGGGGTGCCAGGCGAGGAGGAGGCCCTGGACCACGGCCAGGTTGGTGAAGAGGAAGAAGACCATCTCCTCCAGGGGAAGCCCGAAGGCCTTTAGACCCAGGGTGTACCGGGGAGCGATCCACCAGATGCCCTCCCGGAGGATGGCCCAGCCGTCCGCCACCCACAGGTACAAGGTGGGGAGGCCCACCCCCAGGAGGAGGGGCCTCCTCCAGGCCCAGAGCAGGTCCCCCCCGTAGGCCCACTGGAGGACGAAGACGGGGGCGAAGTAGGCGAGGATGAGGCCCAGGTAGAGGAACCTCTCCCCGAGGGCCAGGAGGATCACGCCCGAGGCGGCCAAGAGAAGCCACACCCCTCCCCCCGCCACCCGGGCCAGACCCGGTCCTCCCGGGGGAG
Source organism: Thermus islandicus DSM 21543 (assembly GCF_000421625.1). Taxonomy (NCBI): domain Bacteria; kingdom Thermotogati; phylum Deinococcota; class Deinococci; order Thermales; family Thermaceae; genus Thermus; species Thermus islandicus. The sequence goes on from NZ_ATXJ01000003.1 coordinate 62,926, forward strand.
GGGTTTGCGCCAGCCGGAAGAGGAGGGCCCCGGTGAGGAGGGGCTGGAGGAGGAAGAAGAGGTACTCCTCCAGGGGCACGTAGCCCAGGCGGAGGAGCACCTTTCCTTCCGGGTACCCCCAGACCCCCCTCCACACCAGGTAGTTGTCCCAGGGGGTGGTGTAGAGGAGGGCGATGAGGGGCATGAGGAGGTAGGCCCAGACCCTCGGGGGCCTCGGCCTCGCCCACAGGAGGAGAAGGAGGAGGGGAGGCAGGAGGAAGAAGAGGTGGAACTCTAGATAGGTCATGCCCTCACCCACAGCCGTGGCTTGGCGGGGACGCCCCCTTCCGGCCGCAGGGTGACCTGGGCCAGGACCCGGGGGAAGGGGAGGGGGTCAAGCCGGAAGCGCCGGAAGAAGGCCTGAAGGACGAGGGGACCCTCGAGGAGGGCCAGGTCCCGCCCCAGGCAGAGCCTCTGGCCCAGGCCAAAGGGGAAGTAGCGCCCCGAGGGGGTGCCCTTTTCCCCCAGGAAGCGCTCCGGCCGAAAGGCCTCCCCTTCGGGGAAGGAAAGCCTGTGGGTCACGTAGGGGGAGAGGACCAGGGTGGTGCCCCGGGGAGGGAGGTCCTCCCCCAGGGAGAAGGGCGCTTCCACCTTGCGGGTAAGGATCCAGGCCGGGGGGTAGAGCCTCAGGGCCTCCTGGAAGGCGGCGAGGGCCGCCTCCTCCTGCTCGGCCACCCTCTCCTGGAAGTCGGGGCGGTGGGAGAGGAGGAGGAGGGCCCAGGTGAGGGCGCTGGCCAGGGTCTCGTGCCCGGCCACGAGGAGGGTCACGGCTTCGGAGAGCGCCCGCCCTCGGGGCAGGCGGCTCAGGGGAGGGTAGGGGAGGAGGGCCTCCGCCTCCCGGTAGAGAAGGGCCTTGTTCCTTTGGAAGCGGACCTCCTCGCGGAGGTCCAAGGCCGCGAGGGGGCTTCGCGTCCGGGCCATGATCCGGTCCAGGGCCAGGAGGGCGAGCCGGGCCAGGTCCGGGGAAAGGGGCTCGCCGAAGAGAACGCGGCCCAAAAGCCTCAGGGAAAGGGCGAGCATCTCGTGTTCCAGGTCCCTCTCCTCTCCTCCCCACCCGGTGAAGAAGGCCTGGGCCTCCTCCTTTATGGCCTCCCGGTAGGTCCAAACCGCCTTGGGCAGGAAGGGGTCCTTGAGGGCCCTCCGGGCCTCCTTCCAGCTAGGCCCCCAGTCGGTGAGGAGCCCCCTTCCCGTGAGCCGGGCGAGGGCCCGGTACTGGAAGGTGGCCTTGGTGGGCCCTTCGGCGAGGAGTACCCTTTCTACCCCCTCCGGGTCAAAGACGAGGGCCAGGGGAAGGCCGGGGAGGGGGAGGAAGACCCTGGGATGGGCCCGGCCCCACTCCAGGAGGACGGCGAGGGGGTCCTCCTGGAGGCGCTTCAGGTGGGGCAGGGCTCCCTTCAAGGAGAGGCGTTCCATGGGCCTATCCTAAGGGGAAGGTGGGGTCGCCGGAGGGTCTTTCTCCCGAAGAAGCCCCTCGGCCAGGGAGAGGTAGCGCCGTCTTGCCGCCTCCAGGCCCACCACGGGGTCTTTGGGGGCGTAGGAGGGGTACTCCGGGGCCCAGCGCCTTAGCCAGCGCCTTTCGGGGTCGTGCCTTTCCCCTTGGAGCACGGGGTTGAAGAGGCGGAAGTAGGGGGCGGCGTCCACCCCCAGGCCCCCCGCCCACTGCCACCCCTGGAGGTTCACCGCCCGGTCCCCGTCCAGGAGGAGGTGGCGGAAGGCCTCCTCGCACCTTTTCCAAGGAAGAAGGAGGTACTTCACCGCAAACTGCGCCGCCACCATCCTCGCCCGGTTGGAGAGGAGGCCCGTGGCGTGGAGCTCCCGCATGGCGGCGTCCACCAAGGGAACGCCCGTCTTCCCCCGGTACCAGGCCTGGAAGAGGGCCTCGTCCTCCTGCCAGGGAAGGGCCTCGAGGCGCCCGTCCATGGGCTTTTCTGCCATATGGGGGAAGTGGTAGAGGAGGTGGTAGGAGAAGTCCCGCCAGAGGAGCTCCGAAACCCACTTCCTCGCCCCCTCTCCCCCCTGGCCCAGGGCCCGGAGGGCGGCCTCCCGGGGGGAGAGGACCCCTAGGGCGAAGTAGGGGGAGAGCCTCGAGCCCCCCTCCCCGTCCAGCCGGTCCCTCTCCTCGGCGTAGCGGGCGAGCTTGGCCTCCAGGAAAGCCCGAAGCCTTCCCCTCGCCGCCTCCTCCCCGGGCTCGGGGAGGGGGACGTCGCTCAGGACCCTGGGCACCTCCCCTTCCTCCTCCTCCCGAGGTAGGGCCTCGGGGGCGGGGAGGGGGGCTTCCACCCCCTGGAAGCGCCGGGCGAAGGGGGTGTAGACCCGGTAGGCCCGGGGGAGGTCGGGGGGGATGAGGTGGGGGGCGGGGAGGAGGTGAAGGGGAACGGGAAGGGCCTCCTTCACCCTAAGGTCCCGGTAGCGGCCGTAGGGGGTGTAACTCCTTAGGGCGTAGACGGCCTTGGCCCGAAGCCGCCTCGCCGCCTCCGGCACCTTTTCCCAGGGAAGGCCCTCCAGGACCCAAAGGGCCCCGCCCCGGGCCCGGTAGGCCTCCCGGAGGGCCCGGACGTTCTCCAGAAACCAGGCCTGCCGCCTGGGGGAGGTCCTCAGGTTGTTGGGGTCCAGGACCACCAGGCCCACCGCCGGGCCCGCCTTCAGGGTCTCGAGGAGGGCCGGGTGGTCCGCAAGGCGGAGGTCGGCGCGGTGCCAGACCAGGTTCACCACCGCACCGCCCATAGGGCCTTGGGGAGGAGCCAAAGCCGCTCCCAGGGCTTGAGGTGGGCCCGCTGGCGCAGGTTGTCGTAGCCCTGGAGGCGGAGCTTGTCCAGGATGCCCTGGTACTGCAAGGCGGCGAGGGCGATGGCCGCCCGGCCCACCCGAAGGTGCCGAAGGCCGGATAGCCCCTCGCGGTAGAGGCTTCGGGCCCTCCCCTCGAGGTGGGCCATAAGGGCCCGGTACCCCGGGGTGACCCGCCCCTCCAGGAGGTCCTCCAGGCGGACCCCATGGGCCTGGAGGAGGGTCCTTGGGAGGTAGAGCCGGTTCCGTCCCAGGTCCTCCCCCACGTCCCTGAGGATGTTGGTGAGCTGCATGGCCTGGCCCAGGCGAACGGCCTTCTCCTCGGCCTCCTCTTTTCCTCCGGCGATGGGGGCGATCATGCGGCCCACGGTGCCCCCCACCCGGTAGCAGTAGGTGAGGAGCTCCTCCTCGGAGTCCAGCCGCACCGGGCCCAGGTCGGTGCGGAACCCCTCCCGCATATCCCTAAAGGCCTCCAAGGGGATGGGCCAGCGCTCCAGGGCCCAGGCCAGGCCCTGCTCCCACGCTTCCCTTGGCCTTCCCCCATAGGCCCGCTCCACCCCGGCCCACCAGCGGGCGAGGGCCCCCTCCCCCCCTCCTTCCCCGTCCACGGCCTCGTCCCCCAGGCGGCAGGCGGCGTAGACGGCCCAGGCTCCCTTCCTCTCCTCCTTGGGGAAAAGGAGGCTTCCCCAGTAAAAGGTGGTGGAGTGGAGGCGGATTAGGCGGGATAGGGCTTTCCAATCGGGTTCCATATGAGGATCATCTTCAGTATAGCCCGGGGCGGGGATGTTTGCCCCGCCCACACTCGGCTAAAACTCTACAAAGACTTGACAAATGATGGACAACGCGCTAGGCTAGGCCCATGACCCGCGCCGGGGTGTACACCATCGCCGAGGTGGAGGCCATGACCGGGCTCTCCGCCGAGGTCCTGAGGCAGTGGGAGCGCCGCTACGGCTTTCCCCGGCCCGAGCGCACCCCCGGGGGCCACCGCCTCTACCGCCAGGAGGAGGTGGAGGCCTTGAGGACCATCCGCCGCTGGCTGGAGGAAGGGGCTACGCCCCAGGCGGCCATCCGGCGCTACCTCGCCCAGGAGGTGCACCCCGAGGCCCTCGAGGCGCCTCTTTACGGGGCCCTCCTCTCCGCCGACCTTTTGGGGGCGGAGGCCGTCTTCCGCCGCGCCGTGAGGCTTTTGGGCCCCGAGGGGGCCCTGAACCGGCTCCTCGTGCCGGTTCTTAGGCGGGTTGGGGAGGCTTGGCACAAGGGGGAGGTGGGGGTGGCGGAGGAGCACCTCGCCACCACCTTCCTCCGGGCCCGGCTGCACGAACTTTTGGACCTGGTGGGCTTTCCCCCAGGGGCCCCCATCCTGGTGACCACCCCGCCCGGGGAGCGGCACGAGATCGGGGCCATGCTGGTCGCCTTTAGCCTCAGGCGGCGGGGCCTGCCCGCCCTCTACCTCGGCCCCGACACGCCCCTACCCGACCTGAAGCGCCTGGGGGAGCGCCTTCAGGCCAGGGCCGTGGTCCTCTCCGCCCTGCTCTCCGAGCCCTTAAAGGCCTTGCCCCAAGGGGCCCTCTCCCGCCTCGCCCCCAGGGTCTACCTGGGCGGGCAAGGGGCAAGCCCCGAGGAGGCTAAAAGGCTTGGCGCACGGTTTGTGGAGGGCCTCGAGGCCCTCGCTGAGGAGCTCCAAAGCCCCGAAGGGGGGGAAAGGAAGGGAACATGAAGAGGTTCGGCCGCAAGGAGACCATCTACCTGAGGGGAGAGAACGCCCACACCCTCTACCGCCTGGAGGAGGGGCTGGTGCGCATCGTGGAGCTTCTTCCAGACGGGCGCCTCCTCACCCTCCGCCACGTCCTGCCCGGCGACTACTTCGGGGAGGAGGCCCTGGAGGGCAAGGGCTACCGCTATACCGCCGAGGCCATGACCGAGGCCGTGGTCCAGGGCTTGGACCCCAGGGCCATGGACCACGAGGCCCTCCGCCAGGTGGCGAGAAACCTTGCCCGGCAGATGCGCCGCGTCCACGCTTACGAGGCCCACCTGCAAATGGGGGAGCTCAGGGCCAGGATCGCCCGCTACCTCCTTTTCCTGGCCGACACTCCGGCCTCCTTCCGGGACGAAAGGGGGCTTTACGTCACGGCCTCCCACGAGGAGATCGCCGACGCCACGGCTTCCACCCGGGAGTCCGTCTCCAAGATCCTCTCTGACCTCCGCCATGAGGGGCTCATCGCCACCGCCTACCGCCGGGTCTACCTCTTGGACCTGAGGGCCTTGGAGAAGGAGGCGGAAGGCGCCCTCGAGGCCGCCTAGGATGCGGGTCTTCGTGGTAGGGGGCACGGGCTTCGTGGGGCGGGCCCTGGTGGCCCTCCTTTTGGAGCGGGGCCACACCCCCGTGGTCCTGGCGAGAAGGCCTAGGGACCTTCCCCCGGGGGCGGTCTTCCTCCGGGGGGACATCACCCGGGAGGTGCCGGACCTAAGGGGGATGGAGGCCGCCATTTACCTGGCGGGCATCATCCGGGAGGGGGAGGAGACCTTCCGGGCCGTGCACGTGGAGGGGGTGAGGAACCTGCTTGCGGGCATGCGCCGGGCCGGGGTGGGGCGGCTTCTCCACATGTCCGCCCTGGGGGCGAGGCGGGGCACCCGGAGCCGCTACTACGAGACCAAGGCGGAAGGGGAGGAGCTCGTGCGGGGAAGCGGCCTCTCCTACGCCATCTTCCGCCCGAGCCTCATCTTCGGACCCGGGGACGAGTTCTTCGGGAAGGTCCTCAAGGGCCTCGTCTGCAACCCCCTCCCCTTCGTGCCCCTCCTGGGGGACGGGGGCTTCCCCTTCCGGCCCGTGTACGTGGGGGATGTGGCCGAGGCCTTCGTGAGGGCGCTGGAGGGGGGCCTCGAGGGCAGCTTTGACCTCGTGGGGCCCAAGGAGTACGCCTTCCGGGAGCTCCTCGCCCTGGTGATGAGGGTGGTGGGGAGGCCGAAGCCCTTCCTCCCCATCCCCCTTTTCCTCCTGGACCTCTTGGTCCCCCTGCTGAGCCTCCTCCCCTTCGCCCCCCTGACCCAGGACCAGTACGTGATGCTCAAGGAGGGGAACACCGCCCCCTTTCCCCCTCCCGCCGACCTCCTCCCCCGCCTCACCCCCTTGGAAGAGGTCCTGCCCGGTTACCTCCGCTGCTGAGCTCATTGGGGTTCTTGCCTAGCCCAAGCCTCGCGGGGGGCCCCATGCGGGCTTGGGCCCGCATGGATCAAAGGGGCTTCGCCACGCCCAGGCGGGCGTAGAAGGCGTGGGTGAGGGCGATGGCCAGGGCGTCCGCCAGGTGGCTGGGCCCGGGGGTCTCCCGGAGCCCCAGGATGCCCCGGACCATGAGGGCCACCTCCTCCTTGCCCGCGTGTCCGTGGCCCGCCAGGGCCTGCTTCACCTGCATGGGCCCGTAGGCGTAGGCGGGCACCCCCGCCTCAAAGGCCGCCACCAGGACCGCCCCCAGGGCCCAGCCCACCTTGTAGGCGAGCTCGTTTTGGCGGTAAAAAAACTGCTCCTCCACCGCCAGGGCCTCAGGGCGGAAGGCGAGGAGGGCCTCCTTGACCCGGGCGTGGATGCGGCCCACCCGTTCCTGGGCCCTCTCCCGGGCGGAGGTCCTCACCACCTCCCCGTGGAGGAGGCGGGCCTTCTGGGGGCCCCTGACCTCCACCACCCCCAGGCCCAGGTGGGTGATGCCGGGGTCCACGCCCAGGACGACCACCGGGCCTTAGTTGCCCCGCTTGGGGAGGAAATCCCCGTCCCCGTAGCGGATGAAGGCGGGGATATCGTAGTTGTAGGCGTCGGTGTGGGCGGGGAAGTCCAGGGGGCGGATGGGCCTGGGTACCACGGTGCTCTCCCCGAAGCCGGCGGCGATGAGGATGACCCGGAGCTCGTCCTGGGCCCTTTCGTCGTAGGTGACCCCGTAGAGGATGTCCACCTCCTCGTGGCCCGTGGCCTCCCGCACCCGCTCCACCACCTCCGCCGCCTCCATGAGGGAGAGGTCCTCCGACCCCACCACGTTGAGGAGGAGCCTCTTGGCCCCCTCAATGGAGCGCTCCAGGAGGGGGCTCTGGGTGGCGGTCTTGGCCGCTTCCTCCACGCGGTTCTCCCCGCGCCCGGCGCCGATGCCCATGAGGACCTGGCCGGCCCCCTCCAGAAGGGCCTTGACGTCGGCGAAGTCCACGTTGATGAGGCCGGGGAGGTTGATCACGTCGGTGATCCCCTTGACCCCGTGGTAGAGGACCCGGTCGGCGATGAGGAAGGCGTCTTTGAGGCTCATCTTCTTGTCCACGGCGGAGAGGAGGCGGTCGTTTTGGACCACCACCATGGCGTCCACCCGCTCCTTGAGCTTCCTTATCCCCTCCTCGGCCACCTTCAGCCGCTTGGGGCCTTCAAAGCTGAAGGGCCGGGTCACCACGGCCACGGTGAGGGCCCCCAGGCGCTTGGCGATGTCCGCCACCACCGGGGCGCTTCCCGTGCCCGTGCCGCCCCCCATGCCCGCGGTGAGGAAGACCAGGTCCGCCCCCTCCAGGGCCTCGGCGATGAGGTCTTCGGCCTCGAGGGCCGCCTTCTCCCCGATCTCCGGGTTCGCCCCCGCCCCCAGGCCCCGGGTGAGCTTCTCCCCAAGCTGAATGCGGTGGTCGGCGAGGCTCTTGGCCAGGACCTGGGCGTCGGTGTTGGCGGCCACGAACTCCACCCCCGAAAGCCCGGCCTCAATCATCCGGTTTACCGCGTTGTTCCCCGCTCCCCCCAGCCCGATCACCTTGATGACGGCTCCTTCCATCTTCCCCCTCCTCGGAATCAGAATAGATTGTTGATAATCTCCTTGAGGCGGGCCCAGAAGCCCACACCCTGCGGGCTTTCCTCCCGCCTCTCCTTCCTCTCCCGCCTCGGCCGGGCCTCGAGGGGCCGGGGGGGTAGGCTGGCCCCGTAGCGCACCAGGCCCACGGCCGTGGCGTGGGCCGGGGTGGCCACCACGTCGGTGAGGCCCGAGACCCCGTGGGGTTTCCCGATCCTCACCGGAAGGCCGTACTGGTGCCGGGCGAGGAGGTCAAAGCCCCGGAGGAGGGCCGTCCCCCCGGTGAGGACCACACGGTTCACCTTGATCTCCAGAGGGCCCAGGGCCTCGTCCACGGACTGGCGGGCCAGGTGGAGGATCTCCCTGAGGCGGGGACGGATGATGCGGGATAATTCCGGAGCGGGCACCTCTCCCAGCGAGCCCCCCTCCTGGTTGATCTCCAGGACGAGCTCGGGGTCCGCGAGCTCCGGGAGGGCGGCCCCGTACTTCTTCTTCACCCGCTCCGCCTCCTCAAAGGGGATCTTCAGGAGCTGGGCGATGTCCTGGGTGACGTGGTCGCCGCCGAGGGGCAACACGGCGGAGTGGGCCAGGCGGCCTTCCCGGAAGACGGCCACATCCGTGGTACCCCCGCCCACGTCCAGGACCAGGACCGTCATGTGCTCCTCCTCCGGGGTGAGGGCTCCGAGGCCGCAGGCCAGGGTCTGGGCCACCAAGGCCTCCACCTCGAGGCCCGCATCCTCCACCGCCCGGCGAAGGTTGGCCAAGGGCCCCCTGCCCGCGGCCACCAGGTGCACGTCCACCTCGAGGCGGACCCCCGCCATGCCCACGGGGTCGCGGATGCCCTCCTGCCCGTCCACCTTGAACTCCAGGGGCAGGGCGTGGAGGAGCTCCTGCTCCCCATCCAGGGGGTAGGCCTTGGCCTGCTCTATGGCCCGTTCCACGTCGGCCTCGGCGATGCTGTGGCCCCGGCGGATGGCGGCCAGGCCGTGGCTGGTCACGCTCTTTAAGTGGGCCCCGCCCACCCCCACCACCACCCGCGCCACCTGGACCCCAGCCACCCTTTCCGCCTGGTGGACGCTCTGGCGGATGGCCTCCGCGGTGCGCTCCAGGTTGACCACCACCCCCCGCTTGAGCCCCTGGGAAGGGACGGTGCCCTCCCCGATGATGTCCAGGATGCCGTCAGGGGCCAGCTCCCCAATGACGGTGGTCACCTTGCTGGTGCCTACGTCCAATCCGGCGATGATCATGGGCTTACGCTCACCCCCCAGGAATACAGGTAAATCCGACTCCCTAATGGCCGGTCCACTTGGGCATACTCTAGCAGAAACCGGGCCTCCGGGGCGAAGAGGAGACTTCCTTGGACCTCCACCCAAAACCCCGCCGGGGTGTAGCGGAGGGCCGTGGCCTTGGGGTAGGCCCGGGCCAGGGCCAGGAGCTCGGCCTTGGGCAGGGGGCCCTTCCCCTCCACCCGGGGGCCCGGGGCCCAGGGGGCGCCGCCGGGGAGGAGGGTGCCGTCCTCCGCCAGGGCGGAGCCGTCCCCTAGGGGCAGGAAGGGCTGCCGCTCCCGCACCCAAAGGCGCACCTCCCCAAGACGGGGCTTTTCCAGGCGGACCTCCGCCACCCAGGGGTCCTGCAGGAGGGGCAGCGCGCGGGAGGGGGCCACCCAAAGCCAGGCCTCCCCTGGGTGGAGGCGGATGCGGGCCAGCACCTCGGCCTCCTTCAGGTGCTTAAGCCCCACCACCTCCACCTTCTCCACGGGGAAGAGGACCAGGCTGGCCACGTAGAGGGTGGCGAGGACGAGGGAGGCCAGGATGGCCCTCATGGCGCCCATTCTATTCCCCCTTTCCTAACAGGCCCCAAACTCACGGCCAGACCTCCCATTCCAGCTCCAGGGGCAGCTCCTCCTGGATGCGCTTGAGGAGCGCCAGCACGTCCTTGGCCTTGGCCTGGCCCAGGTTCACGATGAAGTTGCCGTGCTCCAGGGCCACCATGGCGTCCCCCACCCTTAGGCCCTTCAGGCCCCTTTCGTCTATGAGGCGGCCCGCGGACTGGCCAGGGGGGTTTTTGAAGGCGCATCCGGCGCTCTTGCGCTTGGGTTGGCCCTTCCTCGCCGCGTCCACCTCGGCCATGCGCCGCCGGATCTCCTCCAGGGGCCGCTCCCTTAGCCGGAGCTTGACCCGGGTGACGATGCCCCCGGGGGGCAGGTGGCTTTGGCGGTAGCCGAACCCGAGCTCCTCCGGCAGGTAGATGTGGAACGCCCCCCCGTGGAAGACCTCCACCGCCTCCAGGGCGTCCGCCATCTCCCCGAAGCGGGTGCCCGCGTTCATCTTCACCGCGCCGCCCACCTGGGCGGGGATGCCGAGGAGGCCCTCGAGGCCCGATAGCCCCGCCCTGGCCGCCTCCTGGACCAGGAGGGGGAGGAGGGCTCCCGCGCCCACCCAGCCCTTCAGGTCGTACTCCTGGAACTCCCCCGCCAGGCGGATCACCCGCTCCGGCACCCCTTCGTCCATCACCAAGAGGTTGGAGCCGTTTCCAAGGACCCGGTAAGGGGCTTCCGTGGCCCTCTTGAGGTCCTCCCGGGTCTCCACGGTCCAAAGCTCCGCCGGCCCCCCCACCCCCAGGGTGGTGTAGTCCTTCAGAAGCACCCGCTCAACCCTCATGGGCCAACCTCTGGGCCAGCTCGGTCACGTCCCCTGCCCCCAAGGTGAGCCAGAGGTCCTTAGGGGTGGCGGTGGCCCGGGCGTAGGCCAGGGCCTCCTCCCCCTCGAGGAAGCGGGCAGCCACCCCCCGCCTTTGCAGGCCCTCGGCGATCCTCTGGCTCAGGCCTTCGGGGGAGACCTTTCCCTTCTCCCCGGCGGCGTAGACGGGCAGGACCACCACCTCCTGGGCCAGGGCGAGGGCCTCCACGAACTCGGCCCAGAGGGCTTGGGTGCGGAGGAGGCGGTGGGGCTGGAAGAGGACCCGCACGCGGCGGCCGAGCCGCCTGGCCGCCTCGAGGGTGGCCCGCACCTCCGTGGGGTGGTGGGCGTAGTCGTCCACCACCCAGGCCCCGTTCACCTCCCCCACCCTTTGGAAGCGCCGCCCCACCCCGGGGAAGGCGGCGAGGCCCTCCAGGATGGCCTCGGCCCCCACGCCGAAGGCCAGGGCCGCCAGGGCCGCGGCCAGGGCGTTGCGCACGTTGTGGGCCCCCGGCACCCCGAGGGTGGCCTCGCCCAAAACCCTGCCCTCGTGCAAGAGGAGGAAGCGGCTTCCCCAAGGGCCCAGCTCCACCCTCTCCGCCCAAAGCTCCCCCCCCTCCCCGAAAAGCCTCCGGGGAAGCCCGTGGGAGAGCGCCAGAAGCGTGGGGTCAAAGGCCGGGACCACCACTACCTGAGACTTCTCCAGAAAGCCCCTCATGGCGGCCTTGAGCTCCTCTAGGCTCCCGTGGTAGTTGGGGGCGCGGTGGCCTGGAGGGGCCACGTGGTCGGCCTCGAGGTTGGTGGCCACGGCCACAAAGACCTGGACCCCTTGGAAGAGGGGGTCGGACTCGTCCACCTCGGCCAGACGGGGGCCCGTGCCGAAGCGGGCGTTCCCCGGGAGGAGGGCGAGCTCCCCGCCGAGGAGGACCCAGGGGTCCAGGCGGGCTTGGAGGAGGATGCTCGCCAGCATCCCCGTGGTGGTGGTCTTGCCGTGGGTGCCCGTGACCCCGAGGGAGGGCCTCCCCGAGAGGAGGTGGGCGAGGAGCTCCATACGCCTCAGCACCCTGAGCCCCTTGGCCCGGGCCGCCGCCACCTCGGGGTGGTCCAGGGGGATGGGGGTGGGGACGATGAGGGTGTCCTCCTCCGCCAGGTGGGCGGGGTCGTGGCCGGCGTAGGCGGGGACGCCCAAGGCTTTGGTCCGCTTGCCCGGGGCCAGGTCGCAGCCCGTCACCGCCACCCCCTCCGCCAGGAGGAGGCGGGCCAGGGCGCTCATGCCCACACCCTCTATGCCCATCACGTGCACGCGCTTCATAGGAACTCCTCCAACCAATCTGCAAGCCGCCCCGCGGCTCCCTCGGGGGAAAGGCGGCCTAAGGCCTCTCGGTAAGGTTCCGGATGCTCCAGGATCCGCTGCACCTGCTCCCCCAGGCGGGCGCGGTCCCCAAGCTCCGCTGCCCCCGCCTTCTGGTAGGCCAGGGCGTTGGCCACCTGGGCTCCTCCGTCCAGCTTAGGGGAAAGGGGGAAAAGGAGGGCGGGAAGCCGGTGGAAGGCGGCCTCCGCCAGGGTGCCCGCCCCGGCCCGGGAGAGGAGGAGGTCGGCGGCGCTCATGGCCAGGGGGGCCTCCACGAACCCCGCCACCCGGTACCCGTCCCCTTCCAGGTGGCGGAAGCGGCCGAGCCACCTTTCCCCCACCTGGTGGAGGACGGGGAGGCCGAGGGGCTTGAGGAGGGGGGGGAGGGTTTCGTTGAGCTCCAGGCTCCCCTGGCTGCCCCCGAGCACGAGGAGGAGAGGCTGGCCTGGGTCAAAGCCCAACCTCGCCTTGGCCTCCTCCTTGGGGTAGCGCACCTCCCGCACGGGGTAGCCCACCACCCGGGCCTTCCGGGCGAGCCCCGAAGCCAGGGCCACGGGCACGGAGAGGGCGAGGCCCCGGGCCCAGGGGGAGAGGAGGCGGATGGCGAGGCCCAGCCTGGCGTTTTGCTCGTGCAGGAGAAGGGGAATGCCTCTCAAGGCCCCTGCGAAGGCGCCGGGAAAGCCCGCGTACCCCCCGGTGGAGAGGATGGCCCTGGGGCGGACCGCCTCGAGGACCTCCCGGGCCGCCCGGAGGCCCCGGAGGAGGGCAAGGGCCTCCCCCGGCCGGAAGGCGCTCCGGTCCAGCTTCCCCGCCGGAATGAGGGCGTGGGGGAGGGGGGTTTGGGGGAGGAGCCGGGCCTCGAGGCCCCCTTCCGCCCCCAGGTAGAAGACCCCGTGCCCCCGCCTCCTAAGTTCCTCCGCCACCGCCAAGGCGGGGAAGAGGTGCCCGCCCGTGCCCCCGCCCGTCAGGAGGACCACGTCCTCACCTCCCGGGCCGCCTCGCGGCCCAAGCGCATAAGCACCCCCAGGGCGAGTCCGGAGACGAGGAGGGAGCTTCCCCCGTAGGAGACCAGGGGCAAGGGGACGCCGGTCACGGGCAGGAAGCCCACCGTGACCCCGATGTTGAGGGCGGCCTGCAGGGTGAGGTAGAGGGTCAGGCCCATGGCCACCAGGCTCTGGGGCCCGGGGAGCCTTAGGGAGAGGGAAACCCCCTTGAGGAAGAGGAGGAGGTAGAGGAGGAGGACCCAAAGCCCCCCGGCCCAGCCCGTGGCGAAGACCACGCTGGCGAAGACCATATCGTTGTGGGCCTCGGGGAGGTGGGGGAGGGTCCCGCCCGGCCCTTGGCCCAAAGGCCCCCCCAGGAGGATGGCCTTCTGGGCCTGGAGCACCTGGTAGGCGACCTCCCGGGGGTTGGCCTCCCCCCGCATATAGCTGAGGAAGCCCTGGAACCGCTCGGAGACGTAGGCGAAGCGGCTCAGGTAAACCCCGGAAAAGGGGGCGATGACCAGGGCCCCCGCCAGGGCGATGGCGATGAGCCTCCGCCAGGGCACCCCCGCCAGGATGAAGAGGAGGCCCCCCAGGGTGAGGAGGAAGAGGGCGGTGGCGAAGTCGGGCTCAATGAGCACCAAGCCCACCGTGCTCCCCACCAGAAGGGCGGGCCCAAGGATGGGGTTGTCGTTGCCCTTGCGGCCCACGAAGGAGGCGAGGTAGAAGACCAGGGTCACCTTGGCCAGCTCCGAGGGCTGAAAGGCCACCGGGCCCAGGTAGAACCAGCGCCGCACCCCTCCGGGCCCGTCCCCGAGGAGGAGGACCAGGAGGAGCAAAAAGAGGGTGAAGAGGTGCAGGCCGAAGGCGTGGCGCAGCCAAAGCCGCGGGGGAAGGAGGGCGCCTGCCCCCAGGGCGAGGAGGGCCATCCCTACCCGCAGGAGGTGCTCCTCCAAAAGCCCGGGCTCCGCCACCTCTACGCCCAGGAGGCCGAAGACGAGGAGGAGGAGGCCGGTCAGGAGGTAGAGGGGGTCCACGGCTCACCTCCTAAGGCGAAGACCGCCTCCCGGAAAGCCCGGGCGCGGTCCTTGTAGTCCTGGAACTGGTCAAAGCTGGCGGCGAGGGGGGCGAGGAGGACGCTCCCCTCCTCCAGGCGCCGCAGGGCTTCGGCCACGGCCCGCTCCATGGCCTTTCGCCCCTCCCGTTCCCCGATCACCACCACCTCCACCCCCTCCCCCAGGGAGGCCGCCATCTTGGGCCCATCCCGGCCTATGGCCAGGGCCACCCTTACCCGGGGAAGGAGGGGCCTCAGGGCCTCGAGGTCGGCCCCCTTGTCCTCCCCTCCCAGGATCCAGGCGATGGGGGCAGGGGCGGCCCTAAGGGCGGCGGCCACGGCGGCGGTGCGGGTGGCGATGGAATCGTCAATGAAGACCACCTTGCCCTTGCGGGCGAAGACCTGGAAGCGGTGGGGGGCCTCGGGGAGGGTCCGGAGGCTGGCCTCCAGGGCCTTTTCGTCCAGGGGCCGCCCTAGGAGGTCCAGGTAGGCCCGGGTGGCCTGGAGGGCGGCTTGGAGGTTGCTGGTCCGCGGGTCGTCCCCGGGGGAAAAGGGGTAGAGGCGGGCGGGGGAGGAGCGGGCCGCCTCCCTCACCTTGGGATCGGCCTCGTTGTAGACCAGGGCGTCCTCGGGGGTGAGGTTTTTCAACAGGTTCAGCTTGGCGGTGTGGTAGGCCTCCAGGCTCCCGTGCCGGTCCAGGTGGTCTACCCCCAGGTTGAGGAGGACCGCCACGCGGGGGCGGAAAGCGTGGACGCGCTCCAGCTGGAAGCTGGAAAGCTCGGCCACCGCCACCTCCGCGGCGTCCACCACCTCCACCAAGGGCGGGTCCACGTTGCCCCCCTCCAGGGCCTTGAGCCCCTGGCCCCTTAGGAGGTGGGCAGTGAAGAGCGTGGTGCTGGTCTTCCCCGCAGTGCCCGTGATGCCCACGATGGGGGTGGGGGAGAGGCGGAAGGCGAGCTCCGCTTCCCCCAGGACCCAGGCTCCCCTTTTCCGTAGGGCCTCGAGGTGGGGATGCCCCAGGGGGACCCCAGGGGCGGCCACCACCTCGCGGTAGCTGCCCTCGAGGGCCCAGTCGGGGGCAAAGCCCAGGGCCATGGCCTCGGCCACCTCCCGTTCCTGGGGCCGGTCGTCGTAGAAGCGGGCGGAAAGCCCCCGCCTCCTCAGGAAGCGGAGGACTCCCAGGCCGCTGCGTCCCAGGCCGTAGACCAGGATCATCCGCCACCCCCAAAGGCGAGGGCGGTGGCCAAGGCGGTGAGGACGGCGAAGCGGAAGGTGATCTTGGCCTCCTCCCAGCCGGAGAGCTCCAGGTGGTGGTGCAAGGGGCTCATCCGCAAAAGCCTTTTCCCCGTGCGCCGGAAGTAGAGGACCTGCGCCACCACCGAGACCACTTCCATCACCGGCACGATGGCCGCCAAGGGCAAAAGCCAAAGCTTTCCCGTGAGAACGAAGAGCCCTGCCACCAGGGCGCCCAGGGCCTGGCTTCCCGTGTCCCCCATGAAGACCTTGGCCCGGGGGGCGTTGTGCCAGAGAAAGCCCAGCAAGGCCCCGAGAAGGGTCTGGGCGAAGGGGTGGGGATAGAAGGGAAGGAGGAGGATGGCCGCCACCGAGGCCAGGAGCCCGTCCAGGCCATCGGTGAAGTTGAAGGCGTTGGCCGCCCCCACCACGGCCAGGAGGACCAGGAGGACGTCCAGGAGGGGCCAGGGGGTGTAGGCCACGTGGCGGGCGGCCCAGAGGGCGAAGACCAAGGCCATGAGGCCCTGCAGGGCGAGCTTCTCCCGGGCCCTCAGGGGCCTCGCCAGGCTGCCCGAGAGGTCGTCCACCAGCCCCAGGAGGGCGAAGCCCAGGCCCAGGAGCCACAGGCCCGAGAAGGCGTCCCTCCCCAAGACCAGGTAGGCCACGAAGGCGGCCAGGAGGAAGGCCACGCCCCCCATGCTGGGGGTGCCCTCCTTGGCGAGATGGGCCTCGGGCCCGTCCCGGCGTACCCTTTTCCCCAGGCCCAGGCCCTTCATGAAGGAGATCCAGACCGCGGTAAGCAACCAGGAGAGCACCAAGGCTAGGGCCATACCGCCTCCTTGCAGCTCAGGACCTTTCCCGAGGGCGCCAGGTAGATCTCCTCCCCGTACACTGCGAAGTCCTCCGCCCTGCCCAGGGGCTTTAGGCCCCAGGGCTGCACCAGGTAGAGGGCGTCCAGGAGGGCCACCACCCCG
The DNA here is from genome assembly GCF_000421625.1 of Thermus islandicus DSM 21543. Lineage (NCBI taxonomy): Bacteria > Thermotogati > Deinococcota > Deinococci > Thermales > Thermaceae > Thermus > Thermus islandicus. Next base: position 78,824 of record NZ_ATXJ01000003.1, read on the forward strand.
CAGGCCCCCGTCTGGGCCTTGCGCGCGGAATGGGGGAGGGAAAGAAGGCGGCCTTCGGGGTAGAAGTAGGCCTCGCGGCCCAGGGCCACCACCCCCCTTTCCCAGGCCACCACCTGGCGGAAGGCCCCGGGTTTGAGGAGGGTGCCCTCCCGGTAGAGGCCCCGGCCGTCCACGTAGAAAAGGCCCCCTTCCCCTTGGACTGCGTCCAGGGCGGGGTAGGGGTAGAGGGCGTCCCGCGTCCAGACCGCGCCCTCCAGGCCCACGAGGAGCCGGGGGCTTGCCCGGAGGAACCGGGGGATCCCGGGGAGGGGCAGGCTCTCCAGGGCCCCTTCCCGGTAGATCAGGAGCTGGTACGGGTAGGCGGCGTAGAGGGCCTTCTCGTCGGCGTCCAGCAGGAGGGGCGGCCCGGGGAGGGCCACCTGGAAGCGGCCCTCCACCCCTCCCCCCCGGGCGAACCCCCCGGGATAAGGCATCAGGGGGGGTTGGGCCGCCAGGGGGGCGCAGGCGGCGAGGAGCCCGAGGCCCAAAAGAGGGGTCAGCCGTCCCATAGCTCCAGGATCCGTTCCAGCCCCACCGCCCTCGAGGCCTTCAGGTAGACCAGGTCCCCGGGGCGCACCCGTTCCTTGAGCCAGCGGAGGGCGTCCTTTAGGTCCTCCGCCGCCTCCCCGCCGAGGGCGGCCTGGGCCTTGGCGTGGGGGCCGAGGTAGAGGGGGCTCAGGCCCAGGCGGGCGGCCTCCTCGGCCACCTCGAGGTGGAGCTCCAGGGCCTTGGCCCCCAGCTCCCGCATCTCCCCCAGGACCGCCCATTTGCGCCCGGGCTGCGCGGCGAGCCAGGCGAGCCCTGCCTTGGCCGAGAGGGGGTTGGCGTTGTAGGCGTCGTGGAGGAAGACGACCCCCCCTATTTCCCGGCGCTCCATCCGGCCTGGGGGGAGGCGGAGCCCGGAGAGCCTGTCCGCCACCCCTTCTACCCCGTACCCCAGGATCTCCGCCGCGGCCAGGGCGGCCAGGGCGGCCAGGGCGGGGCCGAGGCCGGGGTAGGGCAGCCGGACCCGGATCCCTCGGTAGCGGAAGCGGCTTTCCTGGGGCAGAAGCTCCAGGTCCTCCCCGCGGAAGGTGGCCTCCCCGAAGCCGTAGGTGGGCCAAGGCCCCCGCCGCCCGAAGGCTAAGAGCACCTCCGCCGCCTGCAGGCTCACCAGGACCTGGGGGGCGGAGAGGAGCCCCGCCTCCTCCCGGACCACCCCTTCCAGGTCGCCGAAGGCGAGGAGGTGTTCCTCCCCCAGGGCGGTGAGCACGGCGAGGTGGGGATGGCTCAGCTCCATGAGCTCGGCCATCTCCCCCACCCGGTCCACCCCGAGCTCCACCACGGCCCCCGGAGCCGTGGGGGAGAGGGTTAGAAAAAAGCGGGCGAGCGGGGGCGCCGTGTTCTGGTTCCCCGGCGGGCAGGGAAAGCCCAGACTCTGGGCCAGGGCCTCCTTGGCCGTGGTCTTGCCCGAGCTTCCCCCCACGGCCACCACCGTTCCCGGGAAGAGGTCTCTAAGAGCCCGCCCCAGGCGGAGGAGGGCCCTTTGGGGGTCGTTCACCTCCACCGTGGCCCTGCCTGGGCGGTCGGAGAGGACCAGATGCGCCCCCCGGGCCAGGGCCTCCTCGGCGAACTGCCGGCCGTGGGTCTTGGCCCCAGGGAGGGCCACGAAGAGGGAGCCCGGCCCCACCTCTCGGCTGTCCCAGTGGAGGTCCCTCACCGGCCTTCCCCCGGGATGGAGGCGGCCTCCCGTGGTCCGGGCCACCCACTCCGGCGTCAGTTCCCTACCATGTGCAAGATGCACCACCACCTCACCGCCCCTCAGGATAGGGGGGGATCCCCGCATAGGCCAAGAGGCTCGCGGCCACCTCCCGGAAGATGGGGGCGGCCACCTGGGCCCCGTGGATCTCGCCCTTAGGGTGGTAGACCGCCACCACCACGGTGTAGAGGGGCCTGTCCCCGGGCACGAACCCAGCGAACCAGGCGGTGAAGACCTCCCGGGAGTAGCGCCCGTTCACCACCACCTGGGCCGTGCCGGTCTTGCCGGCGAGGGGGTAGCCAGGGAGGGCGGCCCTAGGGGCAAGGCCCTGGTGGAGGGCTTCCCGGACGGCCCGGGCGGTTTCCCCAGAGAAGACCCGCTCCGCCTTGGCCTCCTGGTCCTGGAAGAGGCGGGGAGGGCGGTAGAGGCCGTCCGCCAGGCTGGCGAAGGCGGCGGCCAGGTGCAGGGGGGTGATGAGGAAGCCCTGGCCGAAGGCGTGGTTGGCGTAGGCCGCCCGGCTCCACTCCTGGGGGGGCGGGACCAGGGGCGGGGTGGTGCGCACCCCAGCCAGGGGTTCAGGATCGGTGAGGTGGAGCCTTTGCATGTAGCCGTAGAACACCTCCTTAGGGATCCTCTCGGCCAGCTGGCTGATGCCCACGTTGGAGGAGTACTTGAGCACTTCCGCCAGGGTGAGGCTGGGGGGGTGGGGCACGATGTCCTGGATGATCCACCCGTCCACCACCCGGTGCATGGGGGCTTCCACGCGGGTGGCCAGGCTGGCCGCCCCCTCCTCCAGGAGCATGGCCGCGGTGAGGGCCTTCATGGTGGAGCCGGGCTCGAGGGCCACCAGGAAGGCGTGGTTGCGCCAGGACAGGTCCTGGTTGGGGTCCTTCCGCGGGGCCAGGGGGTCAAAGGGGGGGGCGTTGGCCACGGCCAGGAGGCGCCCTTCCCGGTCCAGGACGAGGAGGGTGGCGAACTCCCCGCGGCTTTGGGCCAGGCCCGCCCAGAGGGTCCTCTCGGCCATGGCCTGGACCCAAGGGTCCAGGGTGAGGGTAAAGGAGCGCCCCTGGCTGAGGGCGGCGTTCAGGTCCCGCTCCAGCCCCTCGAGGCCGCGCCCGGATCCCCGCTCGCCGAAGCCGATGAGCTGGCTTCCGCTCGTGCCCAAGGGGTAGTACCGCCCCGTCTTCAGGCTCACCGCCAAAGGGGTGCCGTCCCGGGCGTAGAGGTTTCCCCGGGGCGGCGGGGCGGGAGGGGGAGGGGAGGGGGGCCTGGGCCCCCGGGCCAGGAGGGCGTAGACCCCGAGGGCGAAGAGGAGGGCCCAGAGGAAAAGGCCCGCCAGCACCAGGGGAACCCGCTTCACCCCTACGGTCACCGCGCCCACCTCCCCCGGCTCATGGGCACGAAGCCCTCCTTTTCCGCCCACGTGAGGACCCGCTCCGGCCTCGAGGCCCGCCATCCCTCCTTGAGCAGGGCCTCCTCGCGAAGCTCGAGGGCCTCGAGGCGCGCCTTCATCCGCGCCAGGTGGGCCTTCTCCACCTGGTTGCGGTGGCCGAGGCCGAGGAGGAGGAGGAGGGCGAGGAGGTAGAGGGCGCCGAAGCGCAGGGCGGTGCTCATAGGCTCTCCTTCTCCGCCGCACGGAGCTTGGCGCTGCGGGCGCGGGGGTTGCGCGCCACCTCCTCGGGGCTTGGGGTGAGGGGCTTCTTGGTCAGGACCCGCAGGCCGCTCGCCTTGAGGAAGCGCTTCACCAGCCGGTCCTCCAGGGAGTGGAAGGTGAGGACCACAAGCCGCCCCCCCGGGGCCAGGGCCTCCTCCGCCTGCCTGAGCAGCTCCTCCAGCGCCCCGAGCTCGTCGTTCACGTAGATGCGCAGGGCCTGGAAGGTCTTCCGGGCCGGGTGGCCTGCCCTGCGGAAGCCCACCGCCTTCTGCACCACCTGAGCGAGCTCCGTGGTGGTGCGGAGGGGGGCCTTGCGCCGGGCCTCCACGATGGCCTTGGCGATGCGGTAGGCCTGGGGCTCTTCCCCCAGGTCCCGGAGGAGGCGGTAGAGGTCCTCCAGGGGCAGGGTGTTCACCACCTCGGCCGCGGTGGGGCCCTCTTCCCCCATGCGCATGTCCAGGGGCCCCTCGAGGCGGTAGCTGAAGCCCCGCCTGGGGTCCTCCAGGTGGAAGCTGGACACCCCGAGGTCGGCCAGGACGCCGGCCACGCGGTCCACCCCCGCCTGGCGCAGAACCTCAAGGAGGTGGCGGAAGTTGGCCTGAAACACCTGAAGACCTTCCAGGTTTAGGGCCCGGGCCCGGGCCACGGCCTCGGGGTCCCGGTCCAGGCCGATGACCCTCCCCCCCCTCTGGAGGATTCCCCGGGCGTGTCCGGCCCCGCCCAGGGTAGCGTCCACGTAGACCTGGCCCGGCCGCACCTGGAGCAGGTCCAGGGCCTCCTGGTACAGAACGGGAATGTGCTGGGCAACGGTCTCCATAACCCCCTATCCGATGAGTCCCTTGAGGGCCTCGGGAGCGGGTGGGCGGCGCATGATCTCCTCAATCGTTCTCCACCAGCGCTCCTGGCTCCAAATCTCCAGCCTGCCCGGGGCTCCGGCCACCACCACCTCCCCGCCTTCCTGGAGCCCGGCGAACTGGCGCAAGGGCGGGGGGATGAGCACGCGGGAGGCGTTGTCCATGCGGGTCTTGTGGGCTCCTGAGTAGAAAAAGCGCACGAAGGCCCGCGCCTCCGCGTCGGTCAAAGGGAGGTTGACCAGCTGCTCCTCAATCTTGCGCCAGCGGTCCGAAGGGAAGACGTAGAGGCATCCTTCCATCCCCCGGGTGAGCACCAGCCCGTCTTCCAGAAAGTCCCGGAAGGGGGCGGGGATGACCACCCGCCCCTTATCGTCCAGGCTGTACTGGTACTCGCCGAAGGGCATTTCCCACCTGCTCCCACCTTCCGGGGTCCGGGCCTAGGCGCTTCGGGGGACTTTGACCGTACCCGGGACAGGCTTTTCTGGCGTGAGTATAGCACGAGTACCCACGGTTTTCCACCAGGCCCCACCTAGGTCCCACCTAGATCCCACCCCCACCCGGGAGCGCGGACCTCGCCCCGGAGCCGCTTTTGCGTCCGGCGGGCCGAAGGGGTAAAATGAAGGGTGCCCCAGGGTGGGCGTGCGGTCGCGCCTGGGGGACTTCGCCCCTGGGTGAGGAAAGTCCGGGCACCATAGGGCAGGGTGCCAGCTAACGGCTGGGCGGGGTAACCCGACGGAAAGTGCCACAGAGAAGAGACCGCCAGCGGCCGGGGCATGCCCCGGTGCGGGCAAGGGTGAAACGGTGGGGTAAGAGCCCACCGCCTGGCCTGGCAACAGGCTGGGGCACGGCAAACCCCACCCGGTGCAAGGCCCAGTAGAGGGGAAGGGCTGGCCCGGCCCGCCAGAACCCCTGGGATGGGCCGCTTGAGGCCGGTGGCGACACCGGTCCCAGAGAGATGACCGCAGGAAACAGAACCCGGCTTACGGCCCACCCTGGGGGGGCCCCACTTTTTAGGGTGGGGCCCTTTTCCGCTTCCAGGGGGCGGCCCTTGCGCCAGCGCCTTTTCCCCCTTAGACTGAGGGGGTGTTTTCGCACGGCCAAGACCGTGCGGGGGAGGAAGACGTGAAAGAGGGCATTCACCCCAAGCTGGTCCCGGCCCGCATCATCTGCGGCTGCGGCAACGTGATCCACACCTACTCCGTCAAGCCCGAGATCCACGTGGAGGTCTGCAGTAAGTGCCACCCCTTTTACACGGGCCAGCAGCGGTTCGTGGACACCGAAGGGCGGGTGGAGCGGTTCCAGCGCCGCTACGGAGACGCGTACCGGAAGGGGCGCTAAGGGGCTTTGCCGTGCCGGGGGCCCAAAGGCCCCCGGCTTCCGTTAGAATGCCGGGGCGGAGGTCCGGGAACATGCCCCCCGTCTTGCACCGGCAGGGTTGGATTGAGGTGATCGCAGGCCCCATGTTCTCCGGCAAGAGCGAGGAGCTCATCCGCCGGGTGAGGCGGGCCCTGATCGCCCGCCAAAGGGTCTTGGTCTTCAAGCCCCAGTTGGACCGTCGCTACCACGAAAGCCAGGTGGTGAGCCACGACGGCAAGCGGGTGGAAGCCCTTCCTGTGGAAAGCGCCGCGGAGATGGAGGCCTGGCTGGACCCCCTGCCGGAGGTGGTGGCCGTGGATGAGGTCCAGTTTCTGGACCCGGGGTGCGTGTCCTTGGCCGAGCGTTTGGCCCGAATGGGGGTACGGGTGATCCTGGCGGGCCTGGACCTGGACTTTCGCGGGGAACCCTTTGGGATTATGCCCGAGCTTTTGGCCCGGGCGGAGTTCGTGGACAAGCTCACGGCCATCTGCGCGCGGTGCGGGGCCCCGGCCACCCGCACCCAGCGCCTGGTAAACGGGAGCCCCGCCCGCTACAACGACCCCGTGATCCTGGTGGGGGCTTGGGAGCACTACGAGCCCCGTTGCCGCGCCTGCCACCAGGTGCTTCCCTAGAGGGGCAGGGCGCGGGCCTTTTTCTTTTTGAACCGGATCTCCAGGACTCCCTGGCGGAGGTTGGCCTGGGCCGTTCCCTCCTCAATGGGGCCGGGGAGGTCCAGGGTGCGCTGAAAGGTTCCCATGGGCCTCTCCTCAAGAAGGTAGGTGCCGGGCAGGGGATAGCGCACCCCCGCCAGCGTGATGCGGCTTCCTTCCTCCAGGAGTTCCAGATCCTCGGGGCGCACCCCCGGGAGGTCCACCAGGAGGACGTAGTGCTCCTCGTCCTCCAGGAGGTCTACCCTAGGGGTCCAGGCCGCGGGTTCCTCCCCTGTGAGCTGGTGGGCCAGTTGGGCGATGCGCTCTTGTAGCTCCCTCAGCTTCCTGAGGGTTTCCAGGCGGTTTAGGGGCTCCAGCATGCCCTTAGCATAAGGGACGTGGAGGCCATACCGGTCCTCGCCGGGCCCACGGGGAGCGGAAAGACCCTTCTGGCCCTTCGCCTGGGGGAGGAGCTCCCCCTGGAGGTGATTTCCGCAGACGCCACCATGGTCTACCAGGGGCTGGACATCGGCACCGACAAGCCTACCCCGGAGGAAAGGGCCCGGGTGCCCCACCGACTGGTGGATGTCCTAAAGCCCAGCGAGGCCATGAGCGTCGCCCGCTTCGTGGAGCTGGCGGAGGAGGCCATTGCCGAGGTCCTGGCCGGGGGTCGGGTGCCCCTGGTGGTGGGGGGCACGGGGTACTATATCCGCGCCCTTTCCCAAGGGATCCATGAGCTTCCGCCCCCAGACCTCGAGGTCCAGGCCGCCTTGTGGCGAGAGCTGGAGGAAAGGGGGCTTGAGGCGCTAAAGGAGGAGCTTTTCCGGGTAAGCCCTGAAGACGCCCTCCGGGTGGGCAGGAACCCAAGGAGGCTGGTGCGGGCCCTGGAGGTATGGCGGCGCACGGGCCTTCCTCCCGCCCGCCACCCCAGGAGGCCGCCCCGTTTTCGCTACGGAAAGCTGGTGCTTTGGCCCGAGAGGGCCTGGCTTTTCCCCAGGCTACAGGAGCGGGCCCGGAGGCAGTTTGAAAGGGGCCTGGTGGCGGAGGTGAAGGCCCTCTTGGAGCAGTTCCCCAGCATGCCCACCGCCCTCCAGGCCATCGGGTACAAGGAGGTGGCGGGCTACCTCCGCGGGGAGTACGGCTTGGAGGAGGCCATCGCGAGGGATGTCCGGGCGGTGAAGGCCTACGCCAAGAGGCAGTACACCTGGTTCCGCCACGAGCCCGGGGACGTGACCTACCTGCCCAAAGGGGGGGAGGCGGCCTACCCGGGCTTCCGGGACTGGCTTCGCCTCCACTTCCGGATATAGTGGGGGCATGTTGGCCCACGAGATCCGCGTCCGGGTGGCCCGAGGGGAGCTCAGCCCCCTGGAGGTGGCCCAGGCCTACCTGAAGCGGGTCCGGGAACTGGACCCACGGGTCCAAGCCTTTCTCACCCTGAACCCGGACCTCTTGGAGGAGGCCCAGAGGGTAGACCCCGGCCTCCCCCTGGCGGGCCTTTTGGTGGCGGTGAAGGACAACATCGCCACCCGGGGCCTGCGCACCACCGCGGGAAGCCGCCTCCTGGAGCGTTTCGTCCCCCCCTACGAGGCCACCGCCGTGGCCCGCCTGAAGGCCCTGGGGGCCTTGGTCCTGGGCAAGACCAACCTGGACGAGTTCGGCATGGGCTCCAGCACGGAGCACTCGGCCTTCTTCCCCACGCGCAATCCCTTTGACCCCTCCCGGGTCCCCGGGGGGAGCAGCGGGGGGAGCGCCGCGGCGGTGGCCACGGACCTGGCGCCCCTGGCCCTGGGTTCGGACACCGGGGGGAGCGTGCGCCAGCCCGCAAGCTTCTGCGGCGTCCTGGGCCTCAAGCCCACCTACGGCCGGGTGAGCCGCTACGGCCTCATCGCGTACGCCTCCAGCCTGGACCAGATCGGGCCCATGGCCCGTTCGGCCAAGGACCTGGCCCTGCTCATGGACGCTCTCGCGGGCCCGGATCCCCTGGACGCCACCAGCCTGGACCTTTCCCCCCGCTTCCAGGAAGCCCTCGAGGCGCCCCTCCCCCCCTTGCGCCTGGGGGTGGTGCGGGAGGGGCTTTCCGGGAACAGCCCAGGGGTGGAAAGGGCCCTAGAGGAGGCCGTTTCCCTCTTCCAGGGCCTGGGCTTCGCCGTGAAGGAGGTCTCCTGGCCCTCGTTGCCCTTGGCCCTGGCCGCCTACTACATCCTGGCCCCGGCGGAGGCCAGCTCCAACCTGGCCCGCTACGACGGCACCCTCTACGGGGTGCGGGCCGAGGGGGAGGAGCTTTGGCAGGTGGTGGAGGCCACCCGGGCCCTCTTCGGCCTCGAGGTCAAAAGGCGGATCCTTGTGGGCACCTTCGTCCTCTCCAGCGGCTACTACGAGGCCTACTACGAAAGGGCCCAGGCCTTCCGCAGGCGGCTCAAGGCTGAGGCCAGGGCCCTCTTCCAAGAGGTGGACCTCCTCCTCCTCCCCACCGCCCCCCATCCGGCCTTCCCCCTGGGCGCCCGCCCCGACCCCCTCGCCATGTACCGGGAGGACCTCTACACCGTGGGGGCAAGCCTGGCTGGGCTTCCCGCCCTCTCCTTCCCCGCGGGGTTTGAGGGGCACCTGCCCGTGGGGTTACAGCTCCTCGCCCCTTGGGGCAGGGACGAGCTTTTGCTCCGGGTGGCCTGGGCCCATGAGGAGGCTACGGATAGGGCCTTCCTCCGGACGCCCCTGGGAGAAGCCCTGTGATGGACCCCGTCCTGCGCTACCGCCTGGCCACCCGCCTGGCCCGGCGCCTTAGGGCCGAGGGGAGGCCCCTGCCCCTCCCCACCTTGGGGGAGGCCCTGGGCCTGAAGGGTCCCGTGGGCCCCGTGCTGGCCCCGCTTCTGGACGGACGCTTCATCCCCGGGGAGGAGGTGGGCCTTTGGGAGTGGCGCTACCCCTTTCCCCACCCAGAGGAGGCGGTGGTGGTCCTGGACCTGGAGACCACGGGCCTGGCCCCGGGGCTGAACGAGATCCTGGAGGTGGCCCTGGTGCGCCTGGAGGGGGGACGGCGGGTTGCCTTCCAGAGCCTGGTGCGGCCATGCCGTCCCCCTGGCCCCTTCATCCAGCGCCTCACGGGCATCTCCCTAGAGGAGCTGGAGGAAGCCCCGCCCCTCGGCGAGGTTTTGGAGCGCGCCTACCCCCTTCTCCGGGGGGCCACCCTGGTGATCCAGAACGCCTCCTTTGACCTCGCCTTCCTCCGGCCGGCCCTCGAGGGCCTGGGGTGGCGGCTGGAAAACCCGGTGGTGGACTCCCTCCGCTTGGCCAAAAGGGCCATGCGGGGCCTCAGGCGCTACGGCCTGGATGCCCTCGCCCAGGTCCTGGAGCTTCCCCAAAGGAAGGCCCACCGGGCCCTCTCCGATGTGGAACTCACCCTTGCCGTGGTCTACGAGGTGTACTATATGCTCACTTCAGGGAGTCCCCGACCCCTTTCTGCCCTCGGGAGGTAGTATGACCGCGCGCTATGTCCTAACCAGCACCTGTATTCAAGCAGGCACCATGGCCCTCACCGCCTCCTTGCGCCAGCGCCTCCTCGGGAAGGAGCGCGTCCTTTTTGTGGACGAGGACGGGGAGGTGTACGAGGCCGAGGTGGACTGGAAGGGGGGGGTGGTCCGGGGGCTTGCCCCCTACTACGCCAAGCGGCGCTTGGCGGCCAACGAGGCCATCCTTCTCCATTTCCGCGGGGAGGAGGTGGAGCTCAAGGCCCTGCCCCGGGCCCCCTTCCACCCCCCCCAGCCCGAGAGGCCCCCGGAGAAGGAGCGCCCTCCCGAGCCGGAGAAGAGGCGGGTGCGGGTCACCCCTTACCCTAAGGAGGTGCTCTTCCCCCATGAGCCCGGCTTCCGGGAGCCTCCCGGGGTGACGGAGGACCTGAGGCGCCTGGGCTTCCTCCTGGAGGGGGGGCCTCCTTGGGTGTACAAGGCGCCCTTGGGCCGGCGGCAGGTGGTCCTGGCCCTCTTGCGCCCGGGGGAAGGAGGGGTAGGGCTCCTCAAGCCCTACCGCCAGCAAGGGGCCTACGCGGCCTTCCTGGCCCCGGAGTCGGAGAAGGGGGCCGTGCCCGAAGGGGCGGGCTACGTTTCCCCGGAGGCGGTGGGCCGCCTGGTGCGCCTTAAGGCCCGGTTCCCCGTCTCCCCCCTGGACCTCGAGGACCTCCTAAGGGAGGGGCGGGTGGACCTGGAGGCGGTGGAGGCCCTGGAGGACCGCCTGGTGGCTGAGCTTTCCGAGCGGGGCGCGCTCGCCGCCTTCCTCCTCCTTCTGGCCAGGAAGCGCTTGGGGGAGGTCTTCCTCCTGCCCGACCTCGAGGCGGAGGCCCTGGAGGAAGGCCTGACCCCCGAGGTGGTGCGCCAGGGGGTGGAGCTCCTCTCCCAGCCCCCCTTCCTCCTCCTCAAGCGCCTCTCTCCGGGGGAGTTCCTCCTCAGGCAGGAGGTGGAGGAGGCCCTTCGGGACCTCGAGGCCTTCGCCCAGGGGGTCAGGGGGCGGCTCAACCGCGTCTATGGGGGCGCTTGACCGGGGTGGCCTCCCCCAGGGCCAGGTCAAAGCTCCGCCTGGCCCGCTCCTTTAGGGCCTCCACCTTTTCCCAGTCGGGGTAGCGTCCGTACACGGCCGCCTTGGAGAGCTTGATGGGGTCGCCGGGAAGCTCCTGGTAGTAGGCCCCGGTTTCCTTGGCGAAGGCGGCCACCTTGGGGTCGTAGGAGAGGGCGGCGAAGGGGGTGCCCGCCGCCGCCGCCAGGATCAGCCCGTGAAGCCGCATGGAGATCACGTACCCCGCCTGGGCCGCCAGGTAGAGGACCCGCCTGGGGTCGGAGGTCTTCTCCACCCGGTGGTGGGGCAGGTCCTCCAGCACCGCCTCGTCGTACCCGGGCTGGAGGAGGAGGATGAGGACCTGCTTGCCCTCGTGGAAGAGGTGGTTAGCGGTGACGTACAGGGTCTCTACCGCCGCCCGGCCCACCCCGGCCCGGGGGATGACCAGGACCAGGTCCTCCTCCCGCTTCACGGGGGGCGGGGTGAGGAGGAGGGCGGGGTCGGCCCCAAGCGCGGCGGGGATCCCGAGGCGCCTGGCGTACTCCAGGGAGTCCTGGTCCCGGAGGATCACCGGCACCCCCTTTAGGGCCCGCTGGACCCGCCTCTCCCCCCAGGGGGATAGGGGGCCTAGGGACTGGTTGAAGACCACCACCCGTTTGCGGAACAACCGGGCCAGGCGGAGGACGGAGAGGTAGTAGAGAAGGCTCAGGGAGCTGGTGGCGTCCTGCAAAAGCCCCCCGCCTCCCAAAAGCCAGAGGTCCGCTCCGAGAAGGGCCAGGGGGTTCAGGCGGTGGCCGGCCCGGATCCCGTGCTCCTCCCGGGTGCGCCTGGGGTCTCCCGAGAGGGCGAGGACCTCATGCCCCCGGGCCTTGAGCTCCCGGACGATGGCCTCGAGGATGGCCTCGTCCCCAGCGTTCCTGAACCCGTAGTAGCCCGCTACCCCCACCACCATGCCCTTAGCCTCCTTACCAGGATAACCCCGGCCAGCCCCAGGAGTACGCCCAAGAGGGCCCCGTTCACCACCCGGAAGAAGGAGATGGCCAAGGGGGTGTGGAAGTGGCTGAAGGTGTTGAGGATGGAGGCGACGCCGAGGGCGGCCAGGAAGAGGAGGCCGTTTTGCACCCAGCGGGGCCAGGGAAGGAGGAGGGCCAGGGGGAAGAGGGCGTGGCCGAAGACCTCCTTGAAGCGCGGGCGCACCATGAGGTCCTGAAGGAGGCTCCGCAGCTTGAGCTCGGCCTCGGGCACCAGGGGCGCGTCGTTGCCCCGCCTGAGGAGGGCGAGGGCCAAAAGGCCCAGGGCGAGGAAGGCCAGGGCTACCTCCCCTAGGCGCAGGGGGTGCTGGAAGAGGCGGGTGAGGGTTTCCCGGTAGTTCCGGTCCAGGAAGCTATAGGCCACGAGGAGGGGCGGGACGAGGAGGGTGAGGGAAACCCCCTTGAAGGGGGTAAGCCCCAGCATCGCCTCCCTCGTAGAGCCCAACGCGGAGAGGAAGACCGCCCCCACAAGGGCGTAGCCCAGGGCCCGGAGCCACATCCTCAGGCCCTCCCTCGGGCCCAGAAAGCCGAGGACCGGAAAGACCAGGGCGGCGAGGAGGGCGCCCGCCTGGCTCCCCGCGTAGCCCAGGGCGAAGAGGAGGAGGAGGAAGGCCACGGCCGGGCCGTACAGGGGAAGCCCCTGGGCCAGGAGGCCCAGGCCCGCTAAAACCCCGATCCAGGCGGCGTGCCTTAAGGGGCTTGGGGCGAGGTCCCTGGGCCTTGGGGCCCCCGTGGGGATGCCGCTTGTGCTCAGGCCCTCCTGGATCCGCCGCAGCATCCGGGCGGTGTCCTCGGGGTAGGGGTAGGGCCTAAGGTAAAGGAGCTGGTGGCCCCGCTCCCTTGCCGCCAGCACGTACTTGTCCGCGGCCTCCTCGGGCTTCAGGGTGAGTTGCCACTCGGGGCGCAGGCTGAAGAGCCGGAGAAGGCCTTGTTCCCGAAAGGCCTGGAGGCCCGGCTGGGGGGTGCCCTCAATGAGGGCCACCGGCACCCGCACCAAGGCCTTGGCCTCCTCGAGGCGGTAGGGGTAGCCCAGGGCCTCGAGGCCGGCGAAGACCACCGCGTCCGCCTCCTTGGGCACCAGGGGAAGCCCGGGGTCCAGCCGGCGCAGGCGCTGGTTGATGGGCCGCACCACCACGTAGTACCCGGCCTCCTTGGCCTGCCGGACCTCCTCCAGGGGGTAGAAGGCGGGGAAGGTCTGCACGTCCACGGGGAAGCCCAGCCACGGGCCTAGCCGCTCGGTGGGGAGGGCGTAGGCCCTTTCCAGGAGGGCAAGGAGCCAGGCCTCCCCCTTCAGGTAGTGCCACCCGGGCTTGGCGGGTAAGCCCATCTCCGCAAGCTCCCGCCCCTGGCGGTAGAGGAGGACTCCATCGGCCACCCAGTCCTTGACGAACCGCTCGGGGAAGGCGATGCCGTTCACCCCCAGGGCCCGGTAGGCGGCCAGGACCTCGAGGAGGTTCCTCCCCTCTGCCTTCGCCTCCTCCCGCAGGGCTTCGGCGTCCACCACCAGGGCCACGGGGCCGGGACGCTCCGCCCGGAGCCTGGGGGAAAGGGCGAGGAGGGAGGGGAGGAGGGAGAGGAGGATCAGGAGGTTAAGCCAACGGTTCATAGGGCCCCCGTCCGGACCAAGTGGGCTTGGGCCTTGGCCGTGAGCATCTCCAGGGCCACGGGGTTCTTTCCGCCTCCAGGCAGGATCACGTCCGCATGCCGCTTGGTGGGTTCCACGAAGGAGAGGTGCATGGGTTTGACCTGCTCCAGGTACTGGGCCACCACCCCCTCCAGGCTCCTGCCCCTTTCCAGGACGTCCCGCTTGAGCCGCCGGATGAAGCGCTCGTCCGCGTCCGCGTCCACGAAGACCTTCAGGTCCATGAGGGCCCGGAGCTCCTCCGGGTAGAGGACCAGGAGGCCCTCGAGGACCACCACGGGGGCGGGGTGGACCCGCTCGGTTTTGGGGCTTCGGGTGTAGGCCCGGAAGTCGTAGACGGGCCGCTCCACCACCCTCCCCTGGAGAAGGGCCCGGACGTGGTCCAGGTAGAGGGCGAGGTCAAAGGCGTCCGGGTGGTCGTAGTTTTGGCGGAGGCGTTCCTCCAGGGGGAGGTGGGCCAGGTCCTGGTAGTAGTGGTCCATGGGGAGGAGGGCGACCCTTTCCCCCAGGGCCCGGGCCAGGGCCTGGGCCAGGGTGGTCTTGCCGCTCGCGGTTCCCCCGGCGATCCCGATGACGAAGGGCTTGGACGCGCTCACCCTTCCATGATAAAGGGGCGGAGGGAAGCCCCCCGCCCCGGACCCCAGGCGCCCTAGCGGGCCACGGCCGCCCGCTCCTGGGAGTGGCCGATGGTGAGGTCGGTCTCCAGGTCAAAGGCGTGCAGGCGCCCGGTATCGGCCAGAAGCTCCACCCGGTCGCCGGCCCGCACCGGGGCGTGGCCTTCCACCTTGGCCACCAGGACCGTGCCGTCCACGCTCACGTGGAGCTCGGTTTCAGGACCCAGGGGCTCCACCACCTCCACCTCCCCGCGGATCGCGTTCTCCTCCTCGGGGATGGTGGTGTACCCCTTAAGCCCCAGGTGCTCGGGGCGGATGCCCAGGAAGACCTCCTTGCCCCCATAGGCCCTCAGGGGTTGGGCCAGGACGGGGTTGGCCCGGAGGCGGAAGCCCGGGGCGCTGAGGTAGACCTTCTCCCCCTGGACCTCCACCCGGGCCCGGATGAAGTTCATGGATGGGCTCCCGATAAATCCGGCCACGAAGCGGTTAGCGGGGAAGTCGTAAAGGTTGAGGGGGGTGTCCACCTGCTGGATCTCCCCGTCCTTCATGACCACGATGCGGTGGCCCAGGGTCATGGCCTCCACCTGGTCGTGGGTCACGTAGATGGTGGTGACCCCGAGGCGCCTCTGGAGCTTGGCGATCTCGGCCCGCATCTCCACCCGGAGCTTGGCGTCCAGGTTGGAAAGGGGCTCGTCCATGAGGAAGACTTTGGGCTCCCGCACGATGGCCCTTCCCATGGCCACCCGCTGGCGCTGGCCCCCCGAGAGCTCCCGGGGCTTGCGGTTGAGGAGGTGCTCAATCTTCAGGATCCGCGCCGCCTCCTTCACCCTTCGGTCAATCTCGTCCTTGGGGTAGCGCCGGAGGCGGAGCCCAAAGGCCATGTTCTCGTAGACGTTCATGTGGGGGTAAAGAGCGTAGTTCTGGAAGACCATGGCGATGTCCCGGTCCTTGGGAGGGACGTCGTTTACCAGGCGGTCGCCGATATAGATCCGGCCCTCGGAGACCTCCTCCAGCCCGGCGATCATGCGCAGGGTGGTGGTCTTGCCGCAGCCACTGGGCCCCACGAAGACCACGAACTCCCCGTCCTCCGTCTCCAGGTTGAAGTCCTTGACCGCCACCACCTTGCCGAAGCGCTTCCAAACGTGCTCCAGCCTCACCTTGGCCATCCTCAACCTCCGGTAGACCCCGCGCTTTGAGCCTGCCTTTTGCCCATCGGGGGTCGGGTCCATTATAAAGGAGGGGGTGGGTATGCTGAAGGGGTTCAAGGACTTCCTGTTGCGGGGCAACCTGGTGGAGCTGGCCGTGGCCTTCGTCATGGGCGGGGCCTTCGGCCAGGTGGTGAGCGCTTTCGTGAGCGGGGTCCTCCTCCCCCTCATCGGGGCCCTGGGCGGGAAGCCCGATTTCTCCGCCCTGAAGGTGGGGCCGGTGCTCCTAGGCCGCTTTCTGGACGCGTTGGTCAACTTCGTGGTGGTGGCGGCAGTCCTCTACTTCCTGGTGGTGGTCCCCGTGAGCCGCCTCAGGCCCAAGCCCGAGGCCTCCGCCTCTCCCCCGGAGGAGGTTAGGCTTCTCCGGGAGATTTTGGAAGAGATACGGAAGAAGGCCGGAGCCGGTTGAAAAGGAAGAGGGCGAGGAAGCCCAGTCCGATCTCCGGGCTAGGCCGGAGGGTGAGGGAGAGGGCGAAGGCGTGGAAGAGGAGGCTCTCCAGGGCGTGGCGCGGGCTTTGGAGGAAGAGGGCCTTAAGCGCTGGGCCCTGGCGGAGGGCCAGAAGGCCAAGGTAGGGGAGGTAAGGCCAAGGTCCTGGGGAGAGGCCCAGGGCGGAGACGCCCAGGGTGGCGAAGGCCAAGGTCCGGGCGAAAGGGAGGGGGTCTGGCCTAAGAGGCCTCAGCTCCTCCCACCCCTTAGCCTCCTCTCCCGGCCAGGGGGCGCGGAAGAGAAGGAGCCTCTTGCCCTCGTGCCCGCCCAGGTAGAGGTAGGGGCTGGGGGCTACCCCTAAGGCGAGGAGGTGGGCGGGGTTTTCCTGGAGGGCCGCACACAGGGTGGGGTCCAGGGGAAGCCCGTCCACCAGGTACCAGGCGTGGGGCCTTCCGGAGAGGAGGAAGCCGTAGGCCCTTTCCACCCGGTGCCCAAGGTGGGCGAGGATTCCTGGCCAGGCCTCGGGAGGCTCCTTGAGGAGGGCCTCCCTCCAGGGCGGGCTGGCCTTCAGGGGGGTGGTCTGGAGGCGGAAGCGCACCTCCACCGCCTCCCCCTCCTCCAGGGCGAAGCGGGCGAGGAGGTTTCCCTGGGCCTCGTAGGCCTCGAGGGCCTTATGGGTCAGCGCGAGGCCGGTCACCCTTTGCCCGGGGAGGTCCTGGGGCAGGGGCAGGAGGTGCTCGCCAGCATGGAAGGCACGGAAGCGCAGGACCCAGTCGCCCATGCCTCCAGGGTACTCCCCATGGGCCGCTTGACGGCCGAGGCCCTAAAGGGTAGCCTCCGCATATGCAAGTTTGCGCATATGTTTATTTTGGGGAGGGCGGGTATGCCTAGCCCTCTCCACCAGTACAAAGCGGAGTTCTTCAAGGCCCTGGCCCATCCCCTCCGCCTGGCCATTCTGGATGCCCTCCGCTCGGGGGAGAAAAGCGTTTCCGCGTTACAGGAGGAGCTTGGGGTGGAGCAGTCCTCCCTTTCCCGGCAACTGGCTTTCCTCCGGGAGCGCGGCCTTCTGGAGGTGCGGCGTCAGGGGCCTTTGGCCTACTACCGGGTGAGGGATCCGGAGGTGTATGCCTTTTTGGATCTGGGGCGAAGGATCTTCCAGCGCCATCTCGAGGCCGAGCGCGGCCGCCTCGAGGCCCTGCGGGAGGGGGAATGACGCCCCTTGTGGGGGCTGCCCTCGGCGGCTTGGCCCTGGCGAGCCTTATTGGCCTCCGGGGCCCTGGCCGCCTGGCCTATCCTTTGGGGTTTTCCGGAGTATCCCTGGCGGTGGCGGGCGGGGTGGGTTGGGCCGAGGGATGGGGAGCCGGGGCGTTCTACCTGCTCCTTCTTGGGCTGGCGGTACTGGGCTTGGCGCCCTACCTTCCGGCCTACCTGGAGCTTCATCCCTCCCGGGCCTACGCCTTCTTGCTCCCCCTCTTCGTGGGGGCCATGGCCGGGGTGGCCTTGGCCCCGCCGGGGTATGCCTTTCTCTTCCTGTGGGAGGCGATGTCCCTCCTGGGGTACCTGCTCGTGGCCCTGGAAGGGGCCAAGGCGGTGGAGGGCGCCCAGGCCCTTTTCCTGGCGAGCCGCCTCTTCGGCCTCGGGCTCTACCTGGCCTTCCTGGGACAGGGTCGCCTGGGGCAGGATGCCGTCTGGCTGGGTCTGGTGCTGGGCTTCGGGGTCAAGGCGGCCCTCTTCCCCTTCCACGGGTGGCTTCCCCGGGCCCACCCCGTGGCCATCAGCCCCGTCTCCGCCCTTCTCTCCGGGGCCATGACCAAGCTTGGCCTTCTTGGGCTGTACCAGGCGGCCTTCTGGTTCGGCCCCCCGCCCCTTTGGGTGGGGCCTTCCCTGGTTACCTTGGGCCTTGCGGGAGCGGTCTACGCCCTGGTGCGGGGCCTGGCCGAGGAGGACTTTAAGGGAGCCTTGGCCTACTCCAGCGTGGAGAACCTCGGGCTCATGCTGGCGGCCTTGGGGGGCTATTTCGTTACCGGCCACCCCCTCTTCCGGGCCGCCTTCTTCCTCCACCAGCTGACCCATGCCCTCTTCAAGACCCACCTCTTCCTGGTGGCTGGCGTCTTAGGCGAAAGGCGGCTTTCCCGGCTGGGTGGCCTGTGGCGGCAGGCCCCGGGATTGGGGGCCCAAGCCCTCTGGGGGATGGCGGTGGGGGCGGGGCTTCCGCCGGGGCCCCTTTTCCTGGCCGAGTGGGCCCTGTACCTGGGGTTCAGCCGCGGCGGGTTTGGGCTTCCCCTGGGGGTGGGGGCCTTGGCCCTGGTGGGGGCCCTGGCCCTCTTTTACTATGTGCGCCTCTTCGGCCTGGCCTTTCTGGGTCAGCCTCGAGGCCCGGCCTCTTGGCACCTGGCGCCGGGCATGGTCCTGGGCCTGCGGATCCTGGGGGGCGCCCTCTTCCTTCTGGCCCTTTGGCCCGGCCTGGTCCTCGGGCCGCTGGGCGTCCAGGTTTACCCTAACGCTCCCCTGGCCCTTCTCCTCTTCGCCCTGGCCTACCTCCTCTACCGCCGCCTCCAGGCCCTACCCCACCGCACCTACAGCACCTGGGACTGCGGCCATCAGCCCCTCACGCCTAGAATGCAGCCCACAGGCCTTGGGTTCAGCCAGCCGGTTCTGCGGCTCTTTCCCTTTGTCCGCCTGCGGGAGGGGGAGCACCCCCACCTGGAGGAGCCGCTCCAGCGCCTCCTTCAGGTCATAGGCGAGGCCTACGCCAGGCTTGCCCGTCTTGTCCAGGGGTTGCAGTCAGGGAGCCTGCACCTTTACCTGCTCCTCCAGCTATTGACCCTGGTCCTGGTCCTGGGGGTGGTGTTGCTGTGAGCGCCCTCTTGCTCCTTTTCCTGGCCCCCCTCTTCACCGGGAGCGTCAAGTGGCTCAAGGCCCGGCTGACCCACCGCCTGGGGCCCTCGCCCCTCCTGGAGTACCAAAACCTTTTTAAGCTTTTGGGGAAGGCCTGGGTGCGCCCTGAGGTGGGCACCCCCCTTTTTCTCCTCGGGCCCGTCCTCGCCTTCCTGGCGAGTATGGCCGCAGCCAGCTTCCTGCCCCTTCTGCCCGGGCCCCACTTCGCGGGCGATGGGTTTCTGGCCCTCTACCTCTTGAACCTGGGGCGGTTTTTCCAGATGCTGGCGGCCTTGGACGCGGGGAGCGCCTTCGGAGCCCAGGGGAGCTACCGCGAGGGGCTCATTACGGTCCTGGCGGAGCCGGGGACGCTTCTGGCCTTGGTGGCCGCGGGGCTCTTGGGCGGGGAGTTTTCCCTTGCCCGTCTGCCTGTCCTGGACCCGGCCAACGCCTTGGTCCTGGTCCTGGTGCTGGCCTCCCTGGCCCTGGCGCTCCTGGCCGAAGGGGCCCGCATGCCCGTGGACGACCCCGCCACCCACCTGGAGCTCACCATGGTGCACGAGGCCCAGCTTTTGGACCACGCCGGCCCCCTCCTCGCCCTCTACGAGCTGGCCTCGGGGGTGAAGATGCTCTTCTACGCGGCCCTAATGGCCCTTTTGCTGCCTGGCCCCTCCTTTTGGGTCTTCCTGGGGATGGGCGCAGCCTGGGCCTTGGCCCTGGGCTACCTGGAGACCTACGGCGTGAAGCTTAGGTATCTGCGGCTTCCAGACTTTCTTTCTTACAACACCCTTTTTGGGGTGCTGGCCGTCCTGGGGGCGGTATGGAGGTTCTGAACACCCTGACCCTGGCGGTCCTGGCCACCGGCGTTCTCATGGCGAGCCGGAGGAGCCTGGACGCCATCATCCGGCTTTATGCCCTACAGAACCTGCTTTTGGCGGCCCTGGCCTTTCTCTTGGCCCACGGGGAGGTGCACTTCATCCTGGCGGGGGTGGCGCTGTTCCTGGTGAAGGGGGTGCTGATCCCTGCCTACCTCTTCTGGCTTCTGGACCGCCTCGAGGTCAGCCATGAGGTGGAGGGTTACCTCTCGGTGAGCCTCTCCTTGCTCCTGGCAGGCCTTCTTACGGGCCTGGCCTTCCGGGTGGGGCAGGCCTTTGTTCTCCCCACGGCGCCCTTGCCCCAGGGGGTACCGGTGGGCCTGGCCCTGGTCCTCCTGGGGGCCCTCTCCATGGTGGGCCGCAAGAAGGCGGTGAGCCAGGTCCTAGGCTTCCTGGCCCTGGAGAACGGGGTGTTCCTTTTGGCGCTGGCAGAAAGCCACGGCCTCCCTCTTTTTGTGGAACTCGGGGTGGCCTTGGACGCCTTCGCCGCCGTGTTTTTGGCGGGCGTCCTCATCTTCCGCATCAAGGGGGAGCTGGGCCACGTGGACACGGCGCGCATGCGCTCGCTCAAGGGGTGAAGATGCTCTACCTTCTCCTTCTTCTGCCGCTTTTCACCCTCCTGGGCCGAAAGGAGGCCCGGGTCCTCCCTGCCCTGGCGGTGGGGACCGCCCTCCTTTCCGTTGCCCTCGCCCTGGGCCTCCTGGGGCGGGCGGAGGGGCCCTTCCGTCTGGACGGGGTGGGGCTTTTCTACCTCCTCCTCACCGACCTCCTTTATGCCCTGGTGGCCCTCTTCGCCCGGGGCTACTTCGCCGGGGAGGAGGCCTGGCGGTTTTACTGGTCGGGAGCGCTCTTTCTGGTGGCGGTCCACGGGGCCTATTTGGCCCACAACCTGGGGGTGCTCTGGGTCTTCGTGGAGGGGAGCACCCTGGCTTCGGCCCTCCTCATCTACCACCGGGGCGGGGCGCGGGCCCTCGAGGCCACCTGGAAGTACCTCATGTTGGGAAGCGTGGGTATCGCCCTGGGGCTCATGGGGGTCATCCTGGTCTATGCCCTGCTGAACGGGGCTACCCTGGACTGGGCCCACGCCAAGGCCCTGATGCCCGGGGTGGATGCGGAAGGCCTCCGGGTGGCCTTCGCCCTCCTCCTGGTGGGGTTCGGCACCAAGGTGGGCCTCTTCCCCTTGCATGCTTGGCTTCCCGACGCCCACGCCGAGGCTCCCGGGCCCGCCTCCGCCCTCCTCTCCGGGACCCTTTTGAACGTGGCCTTCTACGCCCTCCTCCGCTACGCGGCCTTAGTGGAGGCGGCGGGGCTTTTCCCCTTTGCCTCCAAGCTCCTTCTTGCCTTCGGCCTCTTGAGCCTCTTCGGGGCCGCCCTCTTCCTCTATGGCCAGCGGGAGTACAAGCGCCTTCTGGCCTACTCCAGCGTGGAGCACATGGGCCTGGCGGTCTTTGCCCTAGGCCTTGGCCTCCCGTGGCTTGCCCTTTTCCACACCCTGGCCCACTCCCTGGCCAAGACCCTGGCCTTCCTTGGGGCCAGCGCCGTGATGAAGGCCTCCCGCGCCAAGGAGGTGGGGCAGGTGGGCGGGCTGGTGCGCGCCTGGCCCTCCCTAGGGATTCCCTTCCTGTTGTCCCTGGCCGCCTTGGGGGGGCTTCCCCCCTTCCCCCTCTTCTTCGCCGAGCTCCAAGCGGTCCAGGCGGCGTTGGCCTGGCCTGGACTTGGCGTGGCCTACCTCCTTGGCCTCGGCTTGGCCTTTGTGGGCCTCCTTGGCCCCATGGGCCAGATGGGCTTTGGCCGGGGAAGGGCCGGGGCGGCGAGGGGGCTTGCCCTTTGGCCCCTATGGGCCCTCTTAGCGCTTCTTTGGCTTTTGGGTCTCTTCCCTCCCGTGGGGGTTTTTAAGGCCTTGGAGGTGGCGCTGTGGAAGCTCTGAAGGAGGCCCTGCGGGAGGGGAGGCCCGTGGCCTTCTTCCGGGATGGCACCCGGCTGATCTACGTGCTGGAACGAGCCCGGGCCCTGGAGGTCCACCGCCTGCCCGCCGGGGACCGGTTTCCCAGCCTGGCCCGCGAGTTCCCTGCCATGGACTGGTTTGAACGGGCCCTTTGGGAGCGGCACGCCCTGGTCCCCGAGGGGCACCCCTCGCTCAAGCCCCTCCGCCGCCACGACCTGCCCTATACCTTCCGCACCTTTCCCGAACTCCACGAGGTGCCCGTGGGCCCCGTGCACGCGGGGATCATTGAGCCGGGGCACTTCCGCTTCAGCGTCTTGGGGGAGAGGATCCTGAACCTGGAGATCCGCCTGGGCTACCAGCACCGGGGCCTCCTTTCCCTGCTTCCCGGAAAGGGTCCGGAGGAGGCCCTTCGCCTTGTGGAGCGGACCGGGAGCGAGCCCGTGGCCCACGCCCTTGCCTTCGCCGAGGCCTGGGAGGCTGCCTTGGGGGTGGAGGCCCCGCCCCGGGCCCAGGGGCTTAGGCGGGCCGCCCTGGAGCTGGAGCGCGCCTTCGGCCATCTGGGGCACCTGGCCGGGCTCTTCACCGACATTGGGTACGCTTTCGGGGCCACCCAGGTGGGGCGGGTGCGGGCCCTTCTCCAGGCGGAGGTGGACCGGCTCACGGGCCACCGCTACGGCCGGAACTTCCTGCGGGTGGGCGGGGTTTGGCGGGAGGGGGCGGTGGACCTCGAGGCCCTCAAGAGCTACCAGATGGAGCTTGCCCGCATGCTTCCCCGCCTCCTCAAGCACCCCCAGGTCTTGGACCGCATGCGCTACGTGGGCCGGGTTCGCCAAGCCGAGGCCCTGGCCTACGGTTTTGTGGGGCCCACCGCCCGGGCCAGCGGGGTGGCCCGCGACCTACGGGAAGAGGATCCCTATTACCCAGGCTTACGGCCTGTGGTGCGGCAGGGGGGGGACGTCCTGGCCCGGGCCCAGGTCTACGCCGCGGAGGCCCTGGAGGCCTTGGCGCATGCCCGGCGTTTCCTGAGGGCGCTCCCCCCTGGGCCCTTGTTCCGGGAGGTGCCGGAAGGGGACGGGGAGGCCCTGGCCCGGGTGGAGGCCGGGCGGGGAGAGGTCTTCTGGTGGGTGCGCTTGGAAGGGGGGCGGGTGGTCCTGGCCGAGGGGGTGGATCCCAGCTTCAAGAACTGGCGGGCCCTGGAGCTGGCGGTGAGGGGAGAGGGGCTTCCGGACTTTCCCCTCTGCAACAAGTCTTTTGACCTCTCCTATGCAGGGAGCGACCTTTAGGGGGGTAGGGTGAGCCTGCTTGTCAGTCTGCGCGTGGGGCTTCTTGCCCGTAGGTTGGAGGAGCTTCTTCAGGTGCCGGACCACGCCTTCGGCTATCCAGAGCTCAAGCCCGAGGGGCTTTCCAGGGAGGCCCGGGCCCACCTCCTCCGCCTCTGCCCGAGCCGGGCCTTCGGGGAAGAGGGAGGCCTCTTCCAGCTGGACCTGGCCCGGTGCGTGGGGTGCGGCCGGTGTGTCCTGGCCCACCCGGAGGCGGTGGGGGAGGTGCGGCGCCTCGAGGTGGCCGTGACCCGGAGGGAAGACCTGGTGCAGCGGGTGGACCTGGAGCAGAGGGCTTTCCTGGACCCCGGGCCGCCGCCCCCGCCAAGAAAGGAGCTCGCCCTGCCCACCCTGGCCTTCCGCGAGGTGAGCGCTGGGGACACAGGTCTTGCGGACTCGGAGGTGGCCCTCCTCGGCAACCCCTTTCACGACATGTCCCGGTTTGGCCTCTCCGTGGTGGCCTCGCCCCGGCACGCCGACGCCCTCCTGGTCACGGGCCCCGTGACCCGCAACATGGCCGAGGCGCTTCGCCGCACCTACGAGGCCATGCCCGAGCCCAAGGGCGTGGTGGCCGTGGGGAACGAGGCCATCGCTGGGGGGGCTTTCGCCGAAAGCCCCGAGGTGGTGGGCGGGGTGGATCGCCTGCTCCCCGTGGACGTGTACGTGCCCGGGGATCCCCCGCGACCCGGGGCCATCCTCCACGGCCTCTTGCTCCTTACGGGGCGGGCCCGCCAGCGGCTTCGGGGCGGAACCTTCCGCTAAACTTTGCCCATGGACTGGCTCCTCACCCCAGGTCCTGTGCGCTTGCACCCGAAGGCCTTGGAGGCCCTCGCCCGTCCCCAGCTCCACCACCGCACCGGGCCGGCCCGGGAGGTCTTCCTGAAGGCGAGGGGGCTTTTAAAGGAGGCCTTCCGCACCGAAGGCGAGGTCCTGATCCTCACGGGAAGCGGCACCTTGGCCATGGAGGCCCTGGTCACGAACCTCTTCGCCCCCGGGGAAAGGGTCCTGGTGCCCGTCTACGGCAAGTTCTCCGAGCGCTTTTACGAGATCGCCTTGGAGGCGGGCCTTGACGTCCACCGCCTGGACCTCCCCTATGGCCGGGTGCCCAGGCCCGAGGACGTGGCGCGGAAGGGCTACCGGGGCCTCCTCCTCGTCCACTCGGAGACCTCCACCGGGGCCCTCGCCGACCTTCCCGCCTTGAGCGGAGCCTTTAAGGCGGAAAACCCGGAGGGCCTGGTGGGGGCGGACATGGTGACGAGCCTCCTCTTGAGCGAGGTGGCCCTCGAGGCCTTTGGGGTGGACGCCGCGGCCTCCGGGAGCCAGAAGGGCCTCATGTGCCCTCCGGGCCTGGGGTTTGTGGCCCTTTCCCCTAGGGCCCTGGAGGGGCTTCGGCCTCGAGGCTACTACCTCAACCTGGCCCGGGAGCTTAAGGCCCAAAGGGAGGGGGAGAGCGCCTGGACGCCGGCCATCAACCTGGTCAGGGCGGTGGCTGCCGTCTTGGAGGAGGTTTTGCCCCGCCTTAAGGAGCACCTCGCCCTTAAGGCCTGGCAAAACGGGCTTCTCTACGGAGTAGGGGAGGAGAAGGGCCTGAAGGGGGTGCCCGAGGTGCGAAGCCCGGCGGTGGCGGCCTTCTACCTGCCCAAGGGGGCGGCCTACGGGGCGGTGAAGGAGGCCTTTGCCAGGAGGGGGGCGGTCATCGCCGGGGGGCAGGGGCCCTTGAAGGGGAGGATCTTCCGCCTCTCCCTCATGGGGGCCTACGACCGCTACGAGGCCCTGGGGGCGGCCGCCCTCTTCAGAGAGGTTTTGGACGAAATTCTTCCAGCTTCCTGAGCATGTCCTCCCGGGTGTAGACGGCCCGGGCCCCGCCCACCAGCTTGGGCCGGGTTTTGGCGGCGATGAGGGTCGCCTCCCCGATCCGTCTTACCGAAAGTCTCAGGGGTACGGCCACGGGGCGGAGGTGCATGCCGATGAGCACTCCGCCGATGTCCATGCCTCCCAAGGCCTGGGCCCTCAAGGACTCCACCATCACCGGGTCCTGGAAGCGTAAAAACGCGGCTGTGGCCAAGCTTCCCCCCGCCTTGGGGTGGGGGAAGACGGTGACCTCCTCCAGGCCGAAGGCCCGCACCGCCTCCCGCTCTACCACCAGGGCCCGGTTCAGGTGCTCGCAGGCCTGTACGGCCACCAAGATCCCCCGCGCCCGGAGGGGCGGCAGCAGGCCTTCCAAAATGGCCTCGGCCGCCTCGAGGCTCGGCCTCGTCCCCACCCTCTCCCCCAGGACCTCGCTGGTGGAGCCCCCGAGGACGAAGAGGCTCCCCTCGGGCATGGGGAAAAGCTCCAGGAACTCGCCTATGGCCTTCTCGGCCGCCCGCCGAATCTCCTCCATACCCTTAAGCCTAGCGCAGGCATCCGGTTTCCCTCGAGGAATAGGAAAGTGAAGGGAGGTCCGGGATGAAGCGGGTAGCGGTGTTGGGGTTGATGGCGGTCCTCGTGGTCTGGGGGGCGCTGGGCCAGATGGCCCGGCCCACGGAGGTCTACCACGCTGCCTTGAGCGGCCAGGGGGTGCGGGGCACAGCAGTAGTCGCTCCGGATCCCGCATGGGTGCCCGTCCCCAGGGAGGGCGGGGTGGCCAGGCCCTCTGGAGGCTGGGGGCGCCCTCAGTATACCCGTTCCCGTGGACCCCGGGCCCGGTCACCTCCGCAGGAGGAGGTCCAGGACGACAAAGAGCAGCATCCCCAGGCTCACCCCCACGTTGGCCTGGAAGAAGGCCAGGTCCACCTTGGAGAGGTCCTCGGGGGAGACCAGCCGGTGCTCCACCAGGAGGAGCCCTCCCACCAGAAGGAGGCCCAGGAAGTAGGGCCCCCCCGCCCCGTAGGCAAGCCCCGCCACAAGGAAGGCGAGCCAGGCCAGGAGGTGGGTGGTCCGGGCCACGGCGAGGGCCGCAGGAAGGCCGAAGCGAGCAGGCAGGCTTTTCACCCCGTGGGCCCGATCAAAGGCGTAATCCTGGGTGGCGTAAAGGATGTCAAACCCGGCGATCCAGAGCCCCACCCCGGCCCAAAGCCAGAGGGGGGCGGGGGCGAAGCTTCCCGTGACCGCGATCCAGCCCCCTGGGGCGGCGGCCCCAATGGTGAGGCCCAGGACGTAGTGGCAAAGCCAGGTGAAGCGCTTGGTGTAGCTATAGAAGACCAGGAAGAAGACAGCCACGGGCAGGAGGCGGGCGGTGAGGGGGTTGAGGTGGAGTCCGGCGTAGACCAGGAGAACCAGGCCCAAAAGGGCAAGGACCAGGGTCTCCCAAGGCTTCACCAGCCCCCGGGGAAGGTGGCGGTTCCGGGTTCTCGGGTTCAGGGCGTCCAGGCGCCAGTCAATGAGGCGGTTCAGGGCCATGGCCATGGTCCTGGCCCCCACCATGGCCAGGGTGACGAGGAGGAAGACCCGGAAGCCCGGCCACCCCCCTGCCGCCCAGAGCATGCCCCCGTAGGCGAAGGGGAGGGCGAAGAGGGTGTGCTCAAAGCGGACAAGCTCCAGGTAGAGCTTTAGCCGCCTCACCCTTTGCGCACCTCCAAAATCCGGTTTCTCTCGTCCACCAGGACCACGGTGGGCTTGAGGCCTTTGGCCTCTTCCTCCTCAAAGACCCCGTAGGCCACGAGGATGACCAGATCCCCGGGCTTCACCAGGTGGGCCGCGGCCCCGTTGATCTTGATCTCCCCCGAGCCCCTTTCCCCAGGGAGGGCGTAGGTGGTGAGCCAGGCCCCGTTGGTGAGGTCGTAGATGTCCACCTGCTCGTAAGGGAGAATCCCGGCGGCGTCCAAAAGGTCCTGGTCCACGGTCACCGAGCCCACGTAGTCCAGATCGGCCTCCGTGACCCGGGCCCGGTGGATCTTGGCGTGGAACATCACCCGCTTCACGGGGTCTAAGTTTAGCCCCCCTCCGCCCCTTCGGGTAGCGTCCCCTCCACGAAAAGGGTCTTGGCCCCCGTGTAGAGCACCTGGCCCATGGCGGCCTTTCGGGGCCGCCAGACGTGCTTCTTGCGGGTATAGTCCACGGGCACCTGGAGTTCCCCCCTCGCCTTGGAGTGGTAGGCGGCAAGCCTCGCGGCGAAGAGGAGGTCCTCTAGGGGGGGGCTTTTCCCCTCCGCCTTCAGGATCACGTGGCTTCCCGGCACCCCCTGGGCGTGGAACCAGAGGTCCTCGGAGTGGGCGGCGCGGGTTAAGAGGTCGTTTTCCTTGGCGTTCCTGCCCACCAGGACGAGGTAGCCGGAGGGGGAAGTATAGCGGAGGCCGAGCCGGCCTCCCTTTTCTTCCCTGGGCCTTTGGGAAAGCTGGAGGAGTTCCTCCAACGAGGCCTCCTTCACCCGGGCCATCTCCTCCTCCAAGGCCTTCACCCTGGCCTCGGTCTTGGGGATGAGGTCCAGGGCCTTCGTTGCGAGCTCCTCCAGGCGCCTAGCCCGCTCGTAGAGCTTCCTGGCGTTCTCCTGGGGGGAGAGGGCGGGGTCTAGGGGGATCTCCACCCTCTCCCCCAAGAACCCCTCCAGGACCACCCGGTCCGCCCCCTTGGGCACCTCCTGGAGCCGCGCGAGGAGGAGGTCAGCCTTTTGGCGGAGCTCCCCCGCCTCCTCCAGGCGCTCGAGGGCCCTCTGGTAGTCGGCAAGGCGGGCGAGGAGGGTCCGCTTCTCCCTTTCCAGGGCCTCGAGGAGGGGCTTCCTCAAGGCCGCCTTCTCCTCCTCGGCAAAGCGCCGCCTGAGCTCCTCGGAAAGCTCGGTGCGCAAGGTGGGGTCCTCCACCAGGGTCCGCAGGGCTTGGTACACCCGCTTCAGCCCCTCCTCGTCCAGGGGGGTTTCCGGGGTGAGGCCCGCCCTTTTGGCCAGCTCCTGGAGGAGCTCCTTGCCGATGCCGTCCACGTGGCGGACCAGGTCCTTTAGGGGCCTCCCCAAAAGGACCCGGAGGTCCTCCTCCTTTAGCGTCCTCGGGTCCAGCTTCTCGTAAGGGGGCGGGGGGGTGTAGGGGAGGCCCGGGCGGAGCTCCCGGTAGCGGTTCACCTCCTTGGTGATGACCCGGTCCACCCCCAGGAGGGTGCCGGTTTCGTCCAGGAGGAGGAGGTTGGCGTTCCGCCCCGTAGCCTCAAAGGCCAGGACCACAGGAGGGGTGTCCACGAAGCCCCTCTCCCCGGCGAAGCGGAGGAAGACCACCCGGTCCAGCTTGAGCTGCTCCGCCCCCACCAGGGGTCCCCTGACCCGGGCGTGGAGCTGCCGCTGGAAGGGGGTCTTGGGCTCCCCCTCGAGGCGGCCCTCCTCCAGGACCAGGCTCGGGGAGGGGGGGCGGTAGCGGAGCACCAGGTTGAAAAGGCGCCCCGTCCTCCCCTTGAGCAAAACGGCCAGCGTGCCCTCGTCGGGGAAGGCCAGGCCCAGGTTAAGGGCGGGAAGCTCGCCCGAAAGCGCCCGCAAGACGGCGTGGATCAGGAGTCCTTCCATTTTCTGAAAGAAACCAAGAAGGCGGTGTGCCCCACCTGCTGGAAGCGAGGGTGGGCCACGGGGGGCCTAAGGTCCCACTCCCGCCAGCCCACCTCCAAGACCCGCTCCAGGGAGAGGGGCAGCCCCTCTGCCTCCCGGACCAGCTCCAGAACCTGGGTGATGTTGGGCAGGTAGGCCACGAGGAAGCGGTCCGGCTTTAGCGCCCCCGTGGCCTTCTTTAGGACCTTCCAGGGCTCCATAAGGTCCAGGGCCACCCCGTCGTAGGCCTCGGGCTCCAGGGCCGCCTCCTCCAGGCTCCCCTCGTGGAAGCGGACGTTCTCCCCCTTAAAGAAGGCGCGGACGTTCTCCACCGCCTGCCTCAGGTGGTGGGGCCGTTTCTCGTAGGTATCCACCCGCCCTTCCGGCCCCACCGCCCGCGCCAGGAAGAGGGTGAGCCCCCCGGAGCCCGTGCCCGCCTCCAGGACCCGCATCCCCGGGGCGAGGTCCAAAAGGGTGACCATGGCGCTCGCGTCCTTGGGGTAGGTGGGGGTGGCGCTCCTTTTCATGTGGAGCACGTACTCCTCCAGGGTAGGGCGGTGGACGGTGAGGACCTCCCCCAGATGGGTGGCCACCCTCCCTCCGGGCCCGGCCTGCCACAGGGCCTCGTGGGCCACCGTCCCCCGGTGATGGTGGAAGACCCCGCCCGGCCTCGGCCGCACGAGAAAGGCGCGGCCCTTGCTGTCCTTAAGGAGAAGGAGCTCGCCCTCCACCCCGCTCACTTTAGCGGGCAGGACCGGGCCCGTCCAGACCGGCCCCGCCTAGATTTTGAAGAACCCTTCCACCGGCAGGACGAAAACCACCGCCCCCCCTACCTGCACCTCCACGGGTTGGGCCAGAAAGGGGTCGGGGGCCTCGGAGAGGGGGAGGCCCCGGGTGACCAGGCGGGTGCGGGTGCGGCACTTCTCCCGGATGAGCTCCAGGGCTTCCTCCACCCGGTCGTCCTCGAGGCCGATGAGGAGCGTGGTGTTGCCTTCCCTTAGGAACCCGCCGGTGGAGGCGAGCTTGGTGGACTGGAGCCCCCTCTCCAGGAGGGCCTTGGTGAGCCCCGGGGCGTCCGTGTCCTGCACGATGGCCACGATGAGCTTCATCCGACCCTATTGTACACCCCGTGCCATGCCTGGAGGCTTTTCACCGCTAAGGGCTTCTCCCTGGCGCGGAGGATGGCCTTCAGGCTCCACCAGGCCCCCTCGAGGGTGGTGATGAAGGGAAGCCCCCTCTCCACCGCCCGCCTGAGCTCGGGGTGGGGGACGGGGCTTACGAGGAGGTCGTACTCTCCCTCTACCAGCGCAAAACCCGCCTCCCGGTAGGCCTGCTTGAGCGCTGCCAGGCGGGGCCTTTCCCGTTCAGGAAGGCCTTCGTCCAGGAAGCGCACCCTTCCCTCCAAGGGAAGCCTCTGCCCCGCCCCGAGCTCCGCTTTGTAGTAGGCAAGGTACGGGTCCTCGTCCAGCCCCATGCTCTCCCCGGTGGAGCGCATCTCCGGGCCCAGAAGGGGGACCACCCCGGGGAACTTGATCCAGGGGATGACCACCTCCTTCACCGCGTAGTAGGGCGGGACGGGCTCCAGCTCCCGGATCCCAAGCTCCTTTAGGGTCTTGCCCACGGCGATCAGGGCCGCAAGCTTGGCCAAGGGCACGCCGATGGCCTTGGAGACGAAGGGCACGGTGCGGCTCGCCCGGGGGTTGGCCTCCAGGACGTAGACCTCCTCGCCCAGCACGGCGTACTGCACGTTCAAAAGCCCCTTGACCCCAAGGCCCAGGGCCAGGCGGCGGGTGTAGTCCTTGACCTTCTTCAGGGCGGCCTCGGAGAGGTGGACCGGGGGAAGCACCGTGGCCGAGTCCCCGGAGTGGACCCCGGCCCTTTCCACGTGCTCCATCACCCCGGCGATCATCACCTCCTCCCCGTCGGAGAGGGCGTCTACGTCCAGCTCCAGAGCGCCTTCCAGATACCGGTCCAGGAGGATGGAGGGCCTGTCCTGGAGGGGCTCATAGACCTCCTCCAGGTAGTGCCTTAGCTCCTCAGGGCCCTCCAGGACCCGCATGGCCCGCCCGCCCAGCACATAGCTGGGCCTGGCCAGAAGGGGAAAGCCCACCTCCTCGGAAAGCCTTAAGGCCTCCTCCGGGGTCTTGGCCACCCGGCCCTCGGGCTGGGGGATACCAAGCTCCTGGCAGAGCCGGTGGAAGGCCTCCCGGTCCTCCGCCTTGTGGATGGCGCTGAAGGGGGTGCCAAGGAGCCTCACCCCCGCCTCCTCCAGGCCTTGGGCCAGCTTGAGGGGGGTCTGCCCCCCTAAGGTGGCGATGACCCCGAGGGGCTTCTCATGCTCCACCAGGTTCAGAACGTCCTCGAGGGTCAAAGGCTCAAAGTAGAGGCGGTCGGCGGTGTCGTAGTCCGTGGAGACCGTTTCGGGGTTGGAGTTCACCATGAGGGTCTCGTACCCCGCTTCCTTCAGGGCCCAGACGGCGTGGACCGTGGCGTAGTCAAACTCCACCCCCTGTCCGATCCGGATAGGCCCCGAGCCCAGGATCACCACCTTGGGCTTCTCCGAGGGCCAGACCTCGTCCTCCAGCTCGTAGGTGGAGTAGTGGTAGGGGGTGTAGGCCTCAAACTCGGCGGCGCAGGTGTCCACGGTCTTGTAGACGGGCACCACCCCCAGAGCCTTCCGTTCGGCCCGCACCGCCTTCTCCTCCTTGCCAAGAAGCTCCCCGATCCTCCGGTCGGAAAGCCCCAAGGCCTTGTAGAAGCGAAAGTCCTCGCGGTCCTTGGGGGGGTGGGCCTGGAGGAAGGCCTCGGCCTCGGCGATCTCCTTCATCTGGTGGAGGAACCAGGGGTCTATGCGGGTGGCCTGGTAGAGCTCCTCTACCGGCATCCCCCGCCTAAGGAGCTCCAGTACGGCGTAGATCCGGTCCGGGTTAGGGTAGAGCTTCCCCTCCAGCTCCTCCGTCCTCACCCCGGCAAGGGCCTTTACGTCCCGCTCCAGGCCCCGGAGCGCTTTGAGAAGGGCCTCCTTGAAGGTGCGGCCGATGGCCATCACCTCCCCCACGGACCTCATCTGGGTGGTGAGTTCGTCCCTGAGCCCGCCCAGGGTGTTCGGGAGGTCCTTGAACTTCTCAAAGGCGAAGCGGGGGATCTTCACCACCACGTAGTCAATGGTGGGCTCAAAGGAGGCCGGGGTCTTGCGGGTGATGTCGTTGGGAAGCTCGTCCAGGCGGTAGCCCACCGCCAGGAGAGCGGCGATCTTGGCGATGGGGAAGCCCGTGGCCTTGGAGGCCAAGGCGCTGGAGCGGGAGACCCGGGGGTTCATCTCAATGACCACCTGGCGCCCCGTCTTAGGGTCTACGGCGAACTGGATGTTGGACCCCCCCGTCTCCACCCCGATCTCCCGGATGATGGCCTTGGCAGCGTCCCGCATGCGCTGGTACTCCACGTCGGAGAGGGTTTGGGCCGGGGCCACGGTGATGGAGTCCCCCGTGTGGACTCCCATGGGGTCCAGGTTCTCAATGCTGGTGATGATGACCACGGTGTCGGCGTGGTCCCGCATCACCTCCAGCTCAAACTCCTTCCAGCCCAGTACCGACTCCTCCACCAGGGCGGTGTGGACGGGGGAGAGGGTAAGGCCGCGGGTGAGCACCTCCACAAGCTCCGCTTCGTCCTTGGCGATGCCGCCCCCCGTGCCCCCCAGGGTGAAGGAGGGGCGGACCACCACGGGGAAGCCCACCTCCCGGGCGAAGCGAAGGCCCTCCTCCACGCTCCCCACCATCTGGCCTCGAGGAACCTCGAGGCCGATCCGCCGCATGGCCTTCTGGAACTCCTCCCGGTCCTCCCCCTTCCGGATGGCCTCCGCTTTGGCCCCGATGAGCTCCACGCCATACTTTTGCAGGATGCCCTCCTCGTGGAGGGCCATGGCCAGGTTGAGGGCCGTCTGCCCCCCGAGGGTGGGGAGGAGGGCATCGGGGGCCTCCCGGGCCAGGATGGCCTCGAGGTGTTCCAGGGTGAGGGGCTCCAGGTAGGTGGTCTCGGCCAGGTCGGGGTCCGTCATGATGGTGGCGGGGTTGGAGTTCACCAGCACCACCCGGTACCCCGCCCCCCTCAGGGCCTTGAGGGCCTGGGTGCCCGAATAGTCAAACTCCGCGGCCTGGCCGATGGTGATGGGCCCTGAACCGATGATGAGGATCTTCCTGAGGTCTCTTCTGGGCGGCATCGCGTACCCAAGGGATGAGCTTAGCACACCGGGCGCCCGGGGCCAAGGGGCCGATGTAGATCTTATGCAGCTATGACTCAAAAGTATGCACATCCCGCGGGGCGGTATACTCGGGATATGCGCAAGGTGCGCCCACAGGAGCTCCCAGGCCTTCTTAAGCAGGGGGTGAAGGTGGTGGACGTGCGCCCGGCGGAAAGGAGGACCGCCCCCCTGCCCTTCCCCGCGGAATGGGTTCCCTTGGAGAAGATCCAGAAGGGGGAGCACGGCCTCCCCCGGGTCCCCCTTCTCCTGGTGTGCGAGCGGGGCCTTGTGAGCCAGGTGGCCGCCCTCTACCTCGAGGCCGAGGGGTACGAGGCCATGAGCCTGGAAGGCGGCCTTCAGGCCTTGACGGAGGGGATCTAGCCCCGTAGAATGGCGGATGCTGAGCGCGGTGAGCGTAGCTCAGCTGGTCAGAGCACCGGACTGTGGATCCGGGGGTCATGGGTTCAAGTCCCATCGCTCACCCCAACCCGCCACCCCGAAAGGGGTGGTATTTTAAAGGGGGGCCTCGCCCTCCTCGCGAGGATGGCGGAACCGGTAGACGCGCCGGACTTAGGATCCGGTGGGGTAACCCGTGCGGGTTCAAGTCCCGCTCCTCGCACCACAAGGGCGGGGCCCTTGCCTTAGCGCGAGGTGAGGCGTGGCGGAGATCCTGGAGCGTTCCGGCTATCGGGTGAAGGTCCGGGTGGAGGTCCCGGCGGAAGAGGTGGCGGCCCGTTACCGGGCCATGCTGGAGGAGCTGGCCCAGAGGGTGAGGATCCCGGGCTTCCGTCCGGGTAAGGCCCCCCTTAAGGTGGTGGAGGCCCGCCTGGGGCGGGAGGGGCTTCTTGCGGACCTCAAGGAGCGGCTGGTGGAGGAGACCTACCCCAAGGCGGTAAGGGAGCTCGGCCTTTCCCCCGTGGCCGCCCGGGTGGTGGAGGAGGAGCTTAGGGAAGGCGAGGGGTTCCGCTACGTGGCCGAGGTGGAGAACTACCCCGAGGTGAGGCTGCCCGACTGGCGCAGCTTTACCCTGGAGGTACCCGCCCCCGAGGTCACCGAGGAGATGGTGGAAAGGGCCCTTCAAGAGCTCCGCCAGCGCTATGCGGAGCTCGTGCCCGTGGAGCGGGAGGTCCAGGAGAAGGACCACGTCTTCGTGCGCACGGAGGAGGGTCTGGAGTTCCCCATTGACCTCGCCAAAGCCCTTCCCCACGTGCGGGAGGCCCTTCTCGGCCGGAAGGCCGGGGAGGTGGTCTTGGTCCCCGTCCTCAACGAGAGGGGGGAGAAGGTGCGGGAGGTGCGGACGGAGATCCTCGAGGTCAAGGCCCTGGAGCTCCCCGAGCTGGACGATGAGTTCGCCAAGACCCTGGAGGCGGAAAGCCTCGAGGACCTCAAGGCCAGGGTGCGGGAAAGCCTAAAGCGCCAGGCGGAGCGCGCCTACCAGGAGGCCAGGGAGCGGGCCTTTCTGGAGAAGCTGGCCGAGGGGCTGGAGGCGGAGATCCCCCCCTCCCTGGTGGAGGCGGAGGAGCGCCACCTCCTGGAGCACCTGGCCGAGGACCTCTACCCCCAGGGGGTAAGCCTGGAGGCCTACCTGAAGGCCCTGGAGGAGAAGGGGGAGCTTGAGAAGTTCAAGGAAGAGCTCCGCCAGGAGGCCCTGAAGCGGGTGAGGCGGGCCTTGGCCAGGGAGAAGCTCGCCGAGGAGCTTTCCCCGGAGGTGAGCGAGGAGGAGTGGCAGGCCTACCTCCAGGCGGTGGCCCGCTCCCAGGGAATGACCCCGCAGCAACTCCAGGAGGAGCTGGGCAGGGCGGGCCTTTCCCGGTTGAGGGCCGCCTACCTGCAGGACAAGGCCCTCCGGGAGGCGGTGGCGAGGCTTTCCTGAGGCCCTCCATGGTGGCCCAGGGGGGTTTTCCCCCTGGGCCTGCCGTTAGAATGAAAGGCGGTATGGTGATCCCTTACGTCATCGAGCAGACGGCCCGCGGCGAGCGGGTCTACGACATCTACTCCCGCCTCCTCAAGGACCGCATCATCTTCCTGGGCACCCCCATTGACGCTCAAGTGGCCAATACCATCGTGGCCCAGCTCCTCTTCCTGGACGCCCAGAACCCCAACCAGGAGATCCGCCTCTACATCAACTCCCCCGGAGGAGAGGTGGACGCGGGCCTCGCCATCTACGACACCATGCAGTTCGTCCGGGCTCCCGTTTCCACCATCGTCATCGGCATGGCGGCCAGCATGGCCGCGGTCATCCTGGCCGCGGGGGAGAAGGGGCGGCGCTACGCCCTGCCCCACTCCAAGGTGATGATCCACCAGCCCTGGGGCGGGGTCCGGGGCACGGCGAGCGACATCGCCATCCAGGCCCAGGAAATCCTCAAGGCCAAGAAGCTCCTCAACGAGATCCTCTCCAAGCACACCGGCCAGCCCCTGGAGAGGGTGGAAAGGGACACGGACCGCGACTACTACCTCTCGGCCCAGGAGGCCCTGGAGTACGGCCTCATTGACCAGGTGGTGAGCCGTGAGGAAGCCTAGGCCCTACTGCAGCTTCTGCGGCCTCCGCCCCCCGGAAACCGGGAGGCTTTTGGAAAGCCCCATAGAGGACGTCTACATCTGCGAGGACTGCGTGGCCCGGGCGGAGGAGCTCCTCCGCCGGGGGGAGAAGCCCAAGGGGCCGAGCCGCCTGCCCAGGCCCCAGGAGATCAAGGCCCACCTGGACCAGTACGTGGTGGGGCAGGAGGCGGCCAAGCGCGCCCTCTCCGTGGCCGTCTACAACCACTACAAGCGCCTTCTCCACCCCGAGGCGGAGATCGGCAAGTCCAACATCCTCCTCATCGGGCCCACCGGCACCGGCAAGACCCTCTTGGCCGAGACCCTGGCCCGCTTCCTCGAGGTCCCCTTCGCCATCGCCGACGCCACCACCCTCACCGAGGCCGGGTACGTGGGGGAGGACGTGGAGAACGTCCTCCTCCGCCTCCTCCAGAACGCCGACTTTGACGTGGAGCGGGCGGAGATGGGCATCGTCTACATTGACGAGATTGACAAGATCGCCCGCAAGTCGGAAAACCCCTCCCTAACCCGGGACGTCTCCGGGGAGGGGGTGCAGCAGGCCCTCCTCAAGATCATTGAGGGCACCATCGCCAATGTGCCCCCGCAAGGGGGGAGGAAGCACCCCCACCAGGAGTTCATCCCCGTGAACACCAAAAACATCCTCTTCATCCTGGGCGGGGCCTTTGAGGGGCTGGAGCAGATCGTCAAGGCCCGGACGGGCCGCACGTCCATCGGCTTCACCGGGGGCCGGGAGCGGGAGAGGGAGGAGTCTTTGGAGGTCATCCCCGAGGATCTCATCAAGTTCGGCATGATCCCTGAGTTCGTGGGCCGGGCCCCCCTCATCGTCCAGCTCCATCCCCTTTCCGAGGACGACCTGGTGCGCATCCTCACCGAGCCCAAAAACGCCCTAGTGAAGCAGTACCAGGAGCTTTTGCGCATGGAGGGGATTGAGCTCCGCTTCACCCAGGCGGCCCTCAAGGAGGTGGCGAGGCGCGCCCTCAAGCGGGGTACGGGGGCGAGGGGCCTCAGGGCCATCCTGGAGAAGGCCATGGTGGACCTGATGTTTGAGGCCCCGGGGAGCGGGGTGAAGGAGCTCGTCTTTGATCTTCCCCACCTGGACAACCCCCTGAAGGCCCTGGAGGAGGCGAGGCTCCGCCAGGCTTCCTGAGGGCCAAAGGGAGGCTTCAGGCCTCTTCTAGCTTCCGCAAAAGCGCCTCCTTCAGGGCGAAGAGCTTCTCCGTGAGGGAGACGTGGTAGACGTGGGGGTTCACCAGGCGGCGCACCCCAGGGTCTAGCCGGGCCACGTCTTTGCGCCTTCTCTCCTGGAGCACTTCTAGGGATAGGGGAGCAAAAAGCCGTCGGCCCCGGAAGGCCTCCTCCAGAAGGGGCTCGAGGGCAAAGGTCCCGGGCCTGAGGGTGCGGCGCTTCGCGGGGTCCGAAGGGTGGTGCAGGGCGAGGGGCCTTTCCTCCCCCACCTCCTCCTCCGCCAGCGCCAGGAGGTCGGCGGTGGCGAGGCCCCGCTCGTCGTAGACCCGAAAGACCTTCTTGTGCCCCGGGTTCAGGACCTTTTCCAGGGAGTCCGAGACCTTCATGGCCGGAGCCCAGGCGCCGTCCTCCCGAACCGCCACCAGCTTGTAGACCATCCCCAGGGCCGGGGCTCCCCAGGAGACCACCATCCGCGTCCCCACCCCGTAGACCAGGCGCCTTAGGAGGCGGTCGGGGTCCACCCCGTAGCGGGGGGCCTCCTCCAGGATCTGGCTTTTGATCTGCCAGATCACGAGCTCATCCAGGTCCCCGGAAAGCACGATCAGGACCTCGGAAAAGCCCGCCCGGTCCAGCTCCTTCGCCACCTGGATGGCGAGATAGGCCAGGTCTCCGGAGTCAATCCGCACCCCCACGGGCCGGTGCCCCTTCCTCCTCAGCCGCTCAAAGACCCGGAGGGCGTGGGGCAGGCCCGAGTGAAGGGTGTCCACGGTGTCCAGGAGGAGGATGGTGTCGTCGGGGAAGACCTCGGCGAAGGCCTGGAAGGCCTCCTCCTCGGAGTGGCCCAGGGCCAGGAAGGCCTGGACCAGGCTGTGGGCGTGGGTGCCGGAGGCGGGAAGGCCCAGGAGGTGGGAGAGGCTCACGGCGCTAGAGCGGTTCGCCCCCCCGATGAGGCTCGCCCGGGTGGCGCTCTCCCCCCCCTTGGCCGGGGCCCGGCGGAGGCCGAACTCTAAGACCACCGCCTCCCCCGCCGCCTCCCGCACCCGGCTCGCCTTGGTGGCGATGAGGGTCTCGTAGCTCAGGCGGTTCAGGAGGGCGGTCTCCAGGAGTTGGGCCTGGAGGAGGGGGCCCTCCACGCTCACCAGGGGCACCTGGGGGTGGGCCACCCGCCCCTCGGGGAGGGCCCGCAAGGTGAGGCCGGAGAAGCCGCCCATCCCCCGGAGGTAGGCCAGGTAGTCCTCGGCGAAGAGGGGCTTTCCGGAGCGGCTTTTGAGGGCGCGGAGGGCGGCAAGCTCCTCCTCGCCGAAGCGGGCGGTTTCCATCCAGGAAAGGAGGGGGTCCAGCCCGGCGAAGACGGTGTAGCCCGCCTGGTGGGCCCCGTAGTCCGGGTTTTTGCGGTAGAAGGCCTCAAAGAGGGCTTCCCGCTCGTGGAGGCCCATCCGGAAGTAGACCTGCCCCATGGTGAGCTGGTAAAGGTCGGTGTAGAGGATGCCGAAGGGGTCCATGGGGCTAGCATAGCCCCTCCCTTTTCGCTACACTAGCGGGATATGGTGGAGGTCCACGCCTGCAGTCCCGGCTGCCGCCACCACCTGGGGGGGGCGGGGTGGGGGGATGGGCCCCTTGTCCGCCTGGGATACAACAAGGAGGCCCGGGCCCGCAAGTTCCCCTACCTTCAGGCCCTGTCCGAGCGGGTCCTGGTCTTTGACGGGGCCATGGGAACGGAGCTACAGAAGCGGGACCTTACCCCGGAGGACTACGGCGGGGAGGCCTACTTCGGCTGCCCCGAGGTCCTCAACCGGACGCGGCCCGAGGTGGTGCGGGAGGTCCACCTGGCCTACCTCGAGGCCGGGGCCGAGGTCATAGAGACCAACACCTTCGGGGCGCTCCGCCACGTCCTCGCCGAGTACGGCCTTGAGGAGGAGGCCGAGGCCCTTGCCTACCTGGGGGCGAGGCTCGCCCGGGAGGCGGCAGAGGCCTACGGGGCCTTCGTGGCCGGGGCCTTGGGCCCGGGCACCAAGCTCCTCTCCCTGGGGCAGATCTCCTGGGACGAGCTCTACCGGGCCTACAAGGAGGCGGCGAGGGGGCTTATAAGGGGCGGGGTGGACCTGATCCTTTTGGAAACGGCCCAGGACATCCTCCAGGTGCGCTGTGCGGTGCTGGCGGTGCGGGAGGCCATGGCCGAGCTTGGGCGGGAGGTGCCCCTCCAGGTCCAGGTGACCCTCGAGGCCACGGGCACCATGCTGGTGGGGACGGATGAGCAGGCGGCCCTTGCCGCCCTGGAGAGCCTGCCCGTGGACGTGGTGGGGATGAACTGCGCCACGGGACCCGACCTCATGGACCGCAAGATTCGCTACTTTGCCGAACACAGCACCCGCTTCGTGTCCTGCCTCCCCAACGCCGGCCTGCCCCGGAACGAGGGGGGAAGGGTGGTCTACGACCTCACCCCCGAGGAGCTCGCCCGCTGGCACCGGAAGTTCGCCCTGGAGTATGGGGTGAACGCCGTGGGGGGGTGCTGCGGCACGGGCCCAGAGCACATAAGGCGGGTGGCGGAGGCGGTGAAGGGGCTTCCTGCCCCCAGGCGTCCCGAGGCCTTCCCGCCCCAGGTGGCCTCCCTCTACCAGGCGGTTTCCTTGCGGCAGGAGGCAAGCCTCCTCCTGGTGGGGGAAAGGCTCAACGCCACCGGGAGCAAGCGCTTCCGGGAGATGCTCTTTAAGAGGGACCTCGAGGGCCTCCTCGCCCTCGCCCGGGAGCAGGTGGAGGAGGGGGCGCATGCCCTGGACCTGAGCGTGGCCTGGACGGGGCGGGACGAGCTGGAGGACCTACGTTGGCTCCTTCCCCACCTGGCCACCACGGTCACCGTGCCCGTTATGGTGGACTCCACCTCCCCCGAGGCCATGGAGCTCGCCCTGAAGCACCTTCCGGGCCGGGTCCTCCTCAACTCGGCCAATCTGGAGGAGGGGCTACCCAAGTTTGACCGCATCGCCTCCCTGGCCAAGGCCCACGGGGCGGCCTTGGTGGTCCTCGCCATTGACGAGAAGGGGATGGCCAAGACCCGGGAGGAGAAGGTACGGGTCGCCCTCAGGATGTACGAGCGCCTCACGGAGCACCACGGCTTCCGTCCCGAGGACCTCCTCTTTGACCTCCTCACCTTCCCCATCACGCAAGGGGACGAGGAGAGCCGCCCCCTGGCCAAGGAGACCCTCCTCGCCATGGAGGAGCTAAAGGAGAGGCTCCCCGGGGTGGGGTTCATCCTGGGGGTATCCAACGTCTCCTTCGGGCTCAAGCCCCGGGCGAGGCGGGTTTTGAACTCCGTCTTTCTGGACGAGGCGAGGAAGAGGGGCCTCACCGCGGCCATCGTGGACGCGGGGAAGATCCTGCCCATTCACGAGATCCCCGAGGAGGCCTACGCCCTGGCCCTGGACCTCGTCTATGACCGCAGGCGGGAGGGGTACGACCCCCTCTTTGCCTTCATGGCCTACTTTGAGGCCCACAAGGAGGAGGTGGGGGCCAAGGAGGACGCCTTCCAGGCCCTTCCTCTTCTGGAGAGGCTCAAGAGGCGGGTGGTGGAGGGGAGGAAGGGGGGCCTCGAGGCCGACCTGGAGGAGGCCCTGAAGGTGGGGCACAGGCCTCTGGACCTCATCAACGGGCCCTTGCTTTCCGGCATGAAGGAGGTGGGGGAGCTTTTCGGGGCGGGGAAGATGCAGCTTCCCTTTGTCCTCCAGGCCGCCGAGGTGATGAAGCGGGCCGTGGCCTTCCTGGAGCCCCACATGGAGAGGAAAGGCGAGGGCAAGGGGAAGATCGTCCTGGCCACGGTCAAGGGGGACGTGCACGACATCGGCAAGAACCTGGTGGACATCATCCTCACCAACAACGGCTACCAGGTGGTGAACCTCGGCATCAAGGTGCCCATTGAGGAGATGCTCGAGGCGGTGGAGGCCCATAGGCCCCACGCCCTAGGCATGTCGGGCCTCCTGGTGAAGAGCACCGTGGTCATGAAGGAAAACCTGGAGTACATGCGGGATAGGGGGTACACCCTTCCCGTGATCCTGGGCGGGGCCGCCCTCACCCGGAGCTACGTGGAGGAGCTCAGGGGCATCTACCCCAACGTCTACTACGCCGAGGACGCCTTTGAGGGCCTCAGGCTCATGGAGGAGCTCACGGGCCACGCCCCCCCCGAGCTCACGAGGAGGGCCCCCCGGCCCAAGGCCCCTCCTAAGCCGCAGGTGGAGGCCCGCGCCCGCCCCGTGGGGCAGGCCCCCTCCATTCCCAGGCCTCCCTTCTTCGGGGTGCGGGTGGAGGAGGGGCTGGACCTGGCCACCCTTGCCCACTACGTGAACAAGCTCGCCCTCTACCGCGGCCAGTGGGGGTATAGCCGCAAAGGGCTTTCCCGGGAGGCGTGGCAGGCCTTGGCGGAGCGGGAGGCGGAGCCCGTGTTCCAGAGGCTCCTCAAGGAGGCCCGGGAGGAGGGGTGGCTTACGCCCAAGGTCCTCTACGGCTTCTTCCCCGTGGCGAGGGAGGGGGAGGCCCTCCTCGTCTTCTCCCCGGAAACGGGAGAGGTGCTGGAGAGCTTCCGCTTCCCCAGGCAGCGGGGCGGGGGGCTTTCCCTCGTGGACTACTTCCGCCCCCGCTTCGCTGAACCCTTAGGGGACGAGGAGGCCTGGATGCCCCCTGAGGCCTTCCGGGCGGGGGCGCGGGACGTCTTAGGGGTGCAGCTCGTCACCATGGGGGAAGCCCCCTCGAGGAAGGCCCGGGCCCTCTTTGAGGCCGGGGCCTACCAGGACTACCTCTTCCTCCACGGCTTCAGCGTGGAGATGACCGAGGCCCTGGCCGAGTACTGGCACAAGAGGATGCGGCAGATGTGGGGCATCGCCCACAAAGACGCCACCGAGATTCAGAAGCTCCTCCAGCAGGGCTACCAGGGGGCCCGCTACTCCTTCGGCTACCCCGCCTGCCCGGACCTCGCGGACCAGGCCAAGCTGGACCGGCTCATGGGCTTCGGCCGGATCGGCGTCCGCCTCACGGAGAACTACCAGCTGGACCCGGAGCACGCCACGAGCGCCCTCGTGGTCCACCACCCCGAGGCCCGGTACTTCAGCGTGGACTGATCCCGGCCTTTCCCGCCCCCTCGGGTATACTGGGGGCATGGACGAGGTTCGTCAGGAGGCCGCCTCCCTGCCCACCAAGGAGCAGGTCCTCGAGGCCCTCAAGGTGGTCTATGACCCCGAGATCCCCGTGAACGTGGTGGACCTGGGCCTGGTCTACGACGTGGAGGTGCACGAAAACGGCGTGGTGGACGTCACCATGACCCTCACCGCCATCGGCTGCCCGGCCCAGGACATGGTGAAGGCCGATGCGGAGATGGCCGTCATGCGCCTCCCCGGGGTGCAGGGGGTGAACGTGGAGTTCGTCTGGACCCCGCCCTGGACCCCCGAAAAGATGACGGAGGAGGGCAAGCGAATGCTGCGCATGTTCGGCTTCAACGTCTGATGCGGGCTTGGGCCCGCGGGGGGCCCTGGTGTTGGCTAGGCAGGAGCCGATTGAGGGATTCTGGGTAAAAATGGGCCATGCCGGTTAGCCGCTACTACGACGTCAGGCGGGACGAGAGGGGGGAGCGGTACCTGCTTCCCTTCGTCACGGGCTTTCTCCTCCTTAGGCTTCCCCTCCTCAACAAGGGGACGGCCTTCACCGAGGAGGAGAGAAAGGTCTTGGGCCTCGAGGGCCTCCTCCCTCCCCACGTGAGCACCCTGGAGGAGCAGAAGGAACGGGTTTACCGACGCTACCGTTTGATTCAACACCCTTTGGAGAAGCATATCTACCTGCGCCACCTCCAGGACCGAAACGAGGTGCTCTTCTACGCCCTCTTGGTGGACCACCTGGAGGAGATGCTCCCCATCCTCTACACCCCCACCGTGGGGGAGGCGGTGCGGGAGTTTTCCCACATCTACCGCTATCCCCGGGGCTTCACCGCGAGCACGAAGAACATAGACCGCATTGACGAGGCCCTCCAGAACGTGCCCCTGGAAGAGGTGCGCCTCATCGTGGCCACCGACTCCTCGGCCATCCTGGGCCTCGGGGACCAGGGGTACGGAGGGATGGCCATCAGCATCGGCAAGCTCACCCTCTACACGGCCGTGGGGGGGGTGGGCCCCGACAAGACCCTGCCCGTGGAGCTGGACGTGGGCACCGACCGGGAAGACCTCCTCCAGGACCCCCTTTACCTGGGGGTGCGGCACAAGCGCCTGAGGGGCGAGGCATACTTCCAGTTCCTGGACCGCTTCGTGGAGGCGGTGCGTAGGCGCTACCCTAAGGCCCTCCTCCAGTGGGAGGACTTCAGCAAGGAAACGGCCTTCCAGGTCTTGGAGCGCTACCGCAAGGTCCTTCCCTCCTTCAACGACGACATCCAGGGCACGGGGGCCGTGGCCCTCGCCGGGGTCCTCTCCGCCTGCCGCCTCAAGGGGGAGCGCCTCCGGGACCAGGTGGTGGTGGTCTACGGGGCGGGGGCCGGAGGGATCGGGGTGGCCTGGGCCCTGGTGGAGGGGATGCGCCGGGAGGGGCTTTCCGAGGAGGAGGCCAGGGCCC
Source organism: Thermus islandicus DSM 21543 (assembly GCF_000421625.1). Lineage (NCBI taxonomy): Bacteria > Thermotogati > Deinococcota > Deinococci > Thermales > Thermaceae > Thermus > Thermus islandicus. The sequence goes on from NZ_ATXJ01000003.1 coordinate 121,628, forward strand.
GCGTGCTGGTGTTGGACTCCCGGGGGCTTCTCGTGGAGGGGCGGGGCATGGAGGCCTACAAGAGGCCCTTCGCCCAGAGGGAGGAGCGCCTTTCGGGCTGGCGCTTCGCCGGGGAGTACCCGGGCCTTTTGGAGACCATCCGGAACGCCCGGGCTACGGTCCTCCTGGGGCTTTCCGGCCAAGGGGGGAGCTTCACCGAGCCCGTGGTGCGGGCCATGCTGGAGAACACCCCCCGCCCCGTCATCTTCCCCCTCTCCAACCCCACCTCGGCCACGGAGGCCCTCCCGGACGACCTCGTCTACTGGACGGAAGGGAGGGCCCTGGTGGCGGCGGGAAGCCCCTTCCCCCCGGTGGGCTTCAAGGGGAGGACCATCCCCGTGGGCCAGGGGAACAATGCCTTCGTCTTTCCCGGCCTCGGCCTCGGAGCCGTCCTCGCCCGGGCCCGGGAGGTGACGGACGGGATGGTCCTCGAGGCCGCCTACGCCCTCTACGACCTCACCCGGGAGCGCTTTCCGGAACTCCTCTATCCCCCGGTGGCCCACCTCCGGGAGGTTTCCCCCTATGTGGCGGCCCGCGTGATGCGGAAGGCCCTGGAGGAAGGGGTGGCGGAGGAGGAGCGGATCCAGGGGTTAGACCTAGAGGGGCTTTTGGCCTTCGTGCAGAGCCGCTTCTGGGAGCCCAAGTACCTCCCCTACCGCCCAGCCCCGGTAAGCTAGGGGCGTGTGGCGGCTTCTCGCCCTAAGGCCTTCCTGGCCTTCCCCTGAGGCGGAGGGGCCCGCGCCCTCGGACCCCGAAGGGTTCAGGCCCCTGGAGGCGCCCTGGGAGGCCCGGCGGGCGGAGGCCCTTCCTTGGCCCGAGCCCCTTTACTTCGTGGACGGAAGGGAGCGGGAGGAGGCCCTTTTGGCCCAGGGGGAGCGCCTGGCCCTCTTGGGCTGCGTGGCCGCAGGGGTGGTGGCCCACCAGGGGGGGCGGATGGCCCTCCTCTCTTACGCCGTCCGCCGGGTGGGGGTGGGGCTTTCCGAGCCCCTCTGGGTGGGGGAACTCCTCTACGAGCCCGTGGAGGCCCAGGGGGCCGACTACGCCTCCTTGCGGGAGGGTCTCTCCCGGGCCCGGGAGGCCTTGGAGGGGGAGGTGGCCGCGGGGCTTTCCGGGGGGCTTCTCGTGGTGGACGGCCCCGTGCGCCTCCTTCGGCCGGGCCCCCTTCTCGGCTACATCAAGACCCACTGGGCCCGCTACCTGCCCGGGCCAGAGGAAGCCCTCCTCTACGCCCTCAGGCCGGGGGAGCGCACCCCCGCCTTCCGGGTCCGGCGCAAGGGGATGGAGCTGGCCAGCTGGTACCTGCGCCTTCCCCTTCCCCCTGAGGGCCTACGCCCGCCCCAGGCGGGGCTCCTCCGGGTAGAGACCCCCCTTTCCGGGCCCTTCTCGGAACTTGCGGACCTCTCCTTAAGCCTCTTTCCCCTCCTGGCCTCCCACCCCATGAAGGACCCCCGGGCCCCCCAGAACCTCGTCCCCGTGGGGGCTTTGGAGCGGGAGCTCGCCCGAAGGATGGGAAGCCCGGAGGTGGTGGGCCGGCTTCTGGCCAAGCACCTGGGAGGTGGGTAGTGGAAAGGATCGGCGTGGTCCTCGGCAGGCGGGAGGCCACCCCCCTGGAGTTCTGGGTGGGGGTGGAAGGGGAAGGCCTCCTGAGGCTGGACGACCTGGTGGTGGTGGAGGCCTTTCACCCCAAGGTGGGCCAGGTCCGCTACTTCGGGATGGTGGACCACGTGGCCAAGGTCCACGAGGGGGAGGCCTACGATACCGATACCTTTTTGGCGGTGGAGGGGCGGATCCCCGTGAGCCTGGCCTACGTGGCCCACGTGAGCGTGACCCGGATCCTCCCCGAGGAGTTCCTCCCCCCAGACCCCGGTTCCCCCGTCCGTTTGGCCCAGGGGGAGGAGCTGGAGCTTGCCCTTTACTACGAGGCCATGCGGAATCAAAGGGGGAGCACCAAGCTCCCTGCGGGGCTTTTGAAGAACGGGGAGGTGGCCTACCTGAACCTGGAGTTTTTGAACGGCGTGAAGGGGGGCCACGTGAACATCTCCGGCATCAGCGGGGTGGCGGCCAAGACCAGCTACGCCACCTTCCTCTTGAAAAGCCTCCTGGAAAGTGGCGTCCTCGAGGACGCCCACCAGGCCAAGGTCCTCCTCTTCAACGTCAAGGGGGAAGACCTCTTCTTCCTGGACAAACCCAACGCCCGCCTCACCGAGGAGGCCAGGAGGGCCTACGAAAGGCTTGGCCTCCCCGCCACCCCTTTCCAGAGCGTGGCCTTCCTGGCCCCGCCCAAGAAGGACGGGTACGTGCCCGACCTGGAGACCCGCCTCGAGGGGGTAAGGGCCTACCACTGGGACCTGGTCCAGTTCTGCCAAAGGGGCCTCCTCCCCTTCCTCTTCGCCGACCGGGGCTTCATGACCAACCTGGGCTTTCTGGTCCAGCACCTCACGGAAAAGCTCCGGCGCCTCGCCGAGGGGCAAAAGGGCCCCCAGCTTCTGGTGGAGGACTGGCCCGGGGAGGACCTTCCCGCGGAGGTGAGCTTTGAGAGCCTGGGGAAGGTGCGCCTGAAGAGCTTCGCCGACCTGGTGCGCTACCTGGAGTACAAGCTCCTGGGCCCCGAGGCCGGGGAGGGGGAGGGGGACAGGGCCTGGACCGCCCGCCAGGCCAAAGGGACCCTCGAGGCCTTCCTAAGGCGGCTGCGCTCCAGCGTGGAGAACGTGGCCCACCTCGTCCGGGGGGACCGGCCCGGAAACCCCCCGGACCCCTTGAAGGGAGAGCAGGTCCACGTGGTGGACCTGGCCAAGCTCTCCCCCCAGGCCCAGATGTTCGTGGTGGGGAGCCTCCTCAAGGACCTCTTTGAGAGGAAGGAGCGGGGCCAGTACCGGGGACGGGTCTTCATCGTGTTGGACGAGCTCAACAAGTATGCCCCGAGGGAGGAGGAGAGCCCCATCAAGGACGTCCTCCTGGACATCGCCGAGAGGGGGCGCTCCTTAGGGGTCATCCTCATCGGGGCCCAGCAGACGGCGAGCGAGGTGGAAAGGCGGGTGGTGGGGAACGCCGCCATCCGGGTGGTGGGCCGCCTGGACGCCGCCGAGGCCGAGCGCCCCGAGTACCGCTACCTCCCCGCCTCCTTCCGCCAGCGGGCCCTCATCCTCCCGCAAGGGGCGGTGATCCTCCACCAGCCCGAGATCCCCGTTCCCCTCCTCGTCCGCTTCCCCTTTCCGGCCTGGGCCACCAAGCGGGAGGAGGTCCGGGAGGACAACTCCGCCGAGGCCTTAAGGCGGGAGCTTTTGGGGTAGCATGGCCTTGCCATGAGGAAGACCCCGCTTTACGAGGCCCACCTGCGCCTGGGTGCGCGGATGGTGAACTTCGCCGGGTACCTCCTGCCCCTCCAGTACACCTCCATCCTGGAGGAGCACCTGGCGGTGCGGCGGAAGGCCGGCCTTTTTGACGTGAGCCACATGGGGGAGTTCCTGGTCCGGGGGGAGGAGGCCCTGGCCTTCCTCCAGTGGGCCACGGCGAACGATGCAAGCCGCCTCCAGGTGGGCCGGGCCCAGTACTCCATGCTCCCGAACGAGCGGGGGGGCGTGGTGGACGATGTGTACCTCTACCGCCTGGAGGAGGAGGCCTACCTCATGGTGGTAAACGCAGCCAACATCGCCAAGGACTTCGCCCACCTCCGCTCCCTGGCCCAGGGCTTCCGGGTGGAGCTTTTGGACCTCTCCGAGGAGACCGCCCTCCTCGCCCTCCAGGGCAGGGAGGCGGCGGCGCTCCTCCAGGGGCTCACCGACTTGGACCTCTCCCAGAGGAGGAAGAACGACGTCTTCTTGGCCCAGGTGGCGGGGCGGCCCGCCCGCCTCGCCCGCACCGGGTACACGGGGGAGGACGGGTTTGAGCTCTTCCTGGCGCCGGAGGACGCCGAGGCCGTTTTCCTGGCCCTCCTCGAGGCGGGGGCTACCCCTTGTGGCCTTGGGGCCCGGGACACCCTTAGGCTCGAGGCGGGCTTCCCCCTCTATGGCCACGAGCTCAGCGACGAGACAAGCCCCCTCTGCACCCCCTGGGCCTGGGTGGTGAAGCGGGAGAAGGCCTTCTTCGGCAAGGAGGCGATGCTGGCCCGGCCGTGCCGGGAGCGGCTTTTGGGCCTTGTGCTGGAGACGGGGATCCCTAGGGAGGGGTACCGGGTGCTTTCGGGAGAACGCCCCGTGGGCCGGGTGACGAGCGGGGGCTACTCGCCCCTTCTGGAGAAGGGCATCGCCCTGGCCTACGTGGAGGAGGGGGCGGAGGGGCCTTTTGCGGTGGAGGTGCGGGGGCGGCCGGTCCCCGCCGCCCTTAGCCCTCTCCCCTTTGTGCCGCTAAAATAGCGGGGGCTAGGAGGCGCTATGGACATACCCAAGGACCGCTTTTACACCAAGACCCACGAGTGGGCCCTGCCCGAGGGGGACACGGTGCTCGTTGGGATCACCGACTACGCCCAGGACGCCCTGGGGGACGTGGTCTACGTGGAGTTACCCGAGGTGGGCCGGCAGGTGGAGAAGGGCGAGGCCATCGCCGTGGTGGAGAGCGTGAAGACCGCCTCCGATATCTACGCCCCCGTGGCCGGGGAGGTGGTGGAGGTCAACCTGGCCCTGGAGAAGACCCCGGAGCTCATCAACCAGGACCCCTATGGGGAGGGCTGGATCTTCCGCCTCCGGCCGCGGGATATGGCGCACCTGGATGAGCTTCTGGACGCGCAAGGCTACCAGACGGCCCTGGAGGGCGAGGTTTAGGGGGGCAGGGTGGCCCGTCCCTGGCCTTCCCCCGAAAGGGGAGGCCTTTCTGTGGCCCCGGGCCCAGTGGTCTGGGGGCGTTGCTGGAGGATGGTCCTATGGACTACACGCCGCACACGGAGGAGGAGATCCGGGCCATGCTGGAACGGGTGGGGGCGGAGAGCCTGCAAGACCTCTTTGCCCACCTGCCTAGGGAGGTGGTAAACCCCGAGATCCGCCTCCCCGAGCCCATGCCGGAGTGGGCCGTGCTGGAAGAGCTTTCGCGCCTGGCACGGGAGAACCTTCCTGCCCACAAGGCCTTCCTGGGCGGGGGGGTGCGGAGCCACCATGTGCCCCCGGTGGTCCAGGCCCTGGCCTTAAGGGGGGAGTTCCTCACCGCCTATACCCCCTACCAGCCTGAGGTGAGCCAGGGGGTCCTGCAGGCCACCTTTGAGTACCAGACCATGATCGCCGAGCTCACGGGGCTGGAGGTGGCCAACGCCTCCATGTACGACGGGGCCACCGCCCTGGCCGAGGGGGTGCTCCTCGCCCTCCGGGAGACGGGGAGGATGGGGGTGCTGGTCTCCCAGGGGGTCCACCCCGAGTACCGGGAGGTGCTCCAGGCCTACCTGGAGGCGGTGGGGGCAGAGCTCAGGACCCTTCCCCTGGAAGGGGGAAGGACCCCGGTGCCCCCGGTGGAGGAGGGGGTGGGGGCGGTGGTGGCCCAGAACCCCAACTTCCTGGGGGCCCTGGAGGACCTAAGGCCCCTGGCCGAGGCCGCCCACCGGGCAGGGGCCCTCTTCGTGGCCGTGGCCGACCCCCTTTCCCTCGCCCTCCTCAAGCCCCCGGGGGCCTTGGGGGCCGACATCGCTGTGGGGGACGGGCAGGTCCTGGGGCTGCCCATGGGCTTCGGCGGCCCCCACTTCGGGTATTTGGCTACCAAAAAGGCCTTCGTGCGCCAGCTTCCCGGGAGGCTCGTCTCCGAGACCGTGGATGTGGACGGGAGGCGGGGCTTCCTCCTCACCCTCCAGGCCCGGGAGCAGTACATAAGGCGGGCCAAGGCGAGGAGCAACATCACCACCAACGCCCAGCTCACGGCGCTCATGGGGGCGATGTACCTGGCGGCCCTGGGCCCCGAGGGGCTTAGGGAGGTGGCCCTAAAGGGGGTGGCCCAGGCCCACCGCCTCCGGTCCTTGCTCCTGGAGCTTCCCGGGGTTTCGCCCTTCACCCCCGAGCCCTTCTTCAACGAGTTCGTCCTTAGGCTTCCCAGGGATCCTCAGGAGGTGCGGCGGGCCTTGGCCGAGCGGGGCCTCCACGCGGCCACCCCGGTGCCCGGGGAGTACGGCGAGAGGCTTGCCCTCTTCGCCGCCACGGAACTCCACGAGGAGGAGGACCTCCTGGCCCTAAGGGACGCTTTGGCGGAGGTGCTTGCATGAGCTACCCCCTGATCTACGAGCGGAGCCGGAAGGGGAGGCGGGGCCTCAAGCTGGTGAAGGGGACGCCTCGGGCGGAGGACTTCCTCCCTAAGGAGCACCTCAGGGAGACCCCGCCCCGCCTCCCCGAGGTGGACGAGCTCACCCTGGTGCGCCACTACACGGGGCTTTCCCGCCGCCAGGTGGGGGTGGACACCACCTTCTACCCCTTGGGCTCGTGCACCATGAAGTACAACCCCAAGCTCCACGAGGAGGCGGCGAGGCTCTTCCATCCCCTCCACCCTTACCAGGATCCGGGGACGGTCCAGGGAGCCTTGAGGCTCATGTGGGAGCTCGGGGAGTACCTGAAGGCCCTTACGGGCATGGACGCCATCACCCTGGAGCCCGCCGCTGGCGCCCATGGGGAGCTCACGGGGATCCTCGTCATCCGCGCCTACCACGAGGACCGGGGAGAGGGGAAGGCGAGGCGGCTCGTCCTCGTTCCCGATTCCGCCCACGGCTCCAACCCCGCCACCGCCAGCATGGCGGGCTACCAGGTGAAGGAGATCCCTTCAGGCCCCGACGGGGAGGTGGACCTCGAGGCCCTAAAGCGCGAGCTCGGTCCCCACGTGGCCGCCCTCATGCTCACCAACCCCAACACCCTGGGCCTCTTTGAGAGGCGCATCCTGGAGATCGCCCGGCTCTGCAAGGAGGCTGGGGTCCAGCTCTACTACGACGGGGCCAACCTCAACGCCGTCATGGGCTGGGCGAGGCCCGGGGACATGGGCTTTGACGTGGTCCACCTGAACCTGCACAAGACCTTCACCGTGCCCCACGGTGGGGGTGGGCCGGGTTCGGGCCCCGTGGGGGTGAAGGCCCACCTCGCCCCCTACCTGCCCGTCCCCCTGGTGGCGAGGGGGGAGGAGGGGTTTTACCTGGACTTCGGGCGGCCTAAAAGCATCGGGAGGGTGCGGAGCTTCCACGGGAACTTCCTGGCCTTGGTCCGGGCCTGGGCCTACATCCGCACCCTGGGGCTAGAGGGCCTCAAGAAGGCCGCAGCCCTCTCGGTGCTCAACGCCCGCTACCTGAAGGAGCTTCTCAAGGAGAGGGGCTACCGGGTGCCCTACGACGGGCCCACCATGCACGAGTTCGTGGCCCAGCCGCCCCCGGGCTTCCGCGCCCTGGACCTGGCCAAGGGGCTTCTGGAGCTCGGCTTCCACCCGCCCACCGTCTACTTTCCCCTCATCGTCAAGGAGGCCCTCATGGTGGAGCCCACGGAGACCGAGAGCAAGGAAACCCTCGAGGCCTTCGCCGAGGCCATGGGGGAGCTGCTCAAAAAACCCAGGGAGTGGCTGGAAAACGCCCCCTACACCACCCCGGTCCGCCGCCTGGACGAGGTCCGGGCCAACAAACACCCGAAGCTCACCTATTTTGACGAGAGCTAAGCGTCCGCTTTGGGGCCTAAAGCCCGAAGTAGGCCCGAGCCTCGGCCACGTCCCGGGCGATCTGGGCGGCCAGGGCTTCCGGAGAGGGGAAGCGCCTCTCCTCCCGGATCCGTTTGAGGAACCGCACCCGCATCTCCTCCCCGTAGAGCTCGCCGGAGAAGCCCAGGAGGTGCACCTCAAGCCGCCTTTCCCCGCCCCCTAGGGTGGGGCGGGTACCCACGTTCGCTACCCCCTTGTAGCGGCCGAAGGCCCCCTCGGCCTCCACGGCGTAGACCCCGGGGGGGAGGACCTTCAGGGGATGGACGGCCAGGTTGGCCGTGGGGAAGCCGAGCTTCCGCCCGAGTTTTTCCCCTTCCACCACCACCCCGTAGGCGCCGTAGGGACGGCCCAGGAGGTGGCGGGCCTCCTCCACCCGGCCCTCCTTTAGCCGGGCCCGGATACGGCTGGACTTCACCGCCTCCCCCCCGAGTTCCAGAAGGGGGACGAGGCGGACCGGGGCCACCTTCTCCAGGGCCTCAGGGGTCCCCGCCCGGCCCTGGCCGAAGCGGAAGTCTTCCCCCACGTAAAGGGCCTCGGCGCCGAGCGTCCTCAGGTCCTCCAGGAAGGCCTCCGCACTCCGGCTGGCGAACTCGGCGTTGAAGGGCACCGCGAGGATCATCTCCACCCCCAACGCCCTAAGGGCCTCCACCTTCTCCTCGAGGTCCATGAGGAACCCCTCCCCCCGGGTGAAGACCTTGGTGGGGGGGTCAAAGGTGTAGACGAGGAGGGGCAGGCGGCGGGCCTTGGCCTCGGCCAGGGCCTGGTGCAGAAGGTGCTGGTGGCCGAGGTGGACCCCGTCAAAGGAGCCCACGGCCACCACCTTGGGGCCCTTGGGGACGTCAGCGACCTCGGAGAAAAGCATGGTAGTAGAGCACCCCCACGAGCCCCGTGGCCGAGAACTCCGCTTCGCCTCGCTGGTGCCTCTGTAGGGCCTCCTCCGGCCGCATCCATACCACCTCTATGGCCTCGTCCTCGTCGGGGGTGGCCCTTTCCTCCCTCAGGTTTTCCGCCAGATAGACGAAGGTCTTCTCATCGGTAAAGCCGGGGGAGACGTAGAAGCTGAAGAGGTAGGTGAGGTCCCCGGTAAGCCCCGCCTCCTCGGCGAGCTCCCTCCTGGCCGCTTCCAGGGGGTCTTCGCCGGGCTCTATGAGCCCCGCCGGGATCTCTAGGGGAGCGAGGCCCACCGCGGGGCGCATCTGGCGCACGAAGAGCATCCTTCCCTCCTTGAGGGCGATAACGGCCACGGCTGGCTTGTGCTCCACGATCTCGTAGCGGCCCTGGAGGGCCAGGTTCAGGATGCGGCCTCGGTAGAGATAGGTGCGCTCCACGCCCCCATGCTACACGGGGTAAGCTTGGGCCATGTGGCTCACGGACGGGAGGCAAAGCCTCCTCGTGGAAGGGGAGAGGATCGCCCGGGTGGAGGCGGGGAGGCGGGGGCGACGGTTTGCGGCCCTCACCCCCGGCCTCCAGGACGCCCACGCCCACCCCCTCCTCTGGGGAAGGGCCCTTCGGGGGCTGGACCTCTTTGGGCGCTCCCGGCCCGAGGAGGTGGCGGAGGAGGTGGCAAAGCGGGCCTTCGGGCTTCCCCCGGGGGCCTGGGTGGAGGGGCAGGGCTTCCTCTTCCCCGCGCCCCCACCCCCGGGCCTCCTGGACCGGGCAGCCCCGGAAAACCCGGTCTTCCTCAGGAGCCGGGACCACCACGCCGCCTGGATCAACCGCCGGGCGGCGGAACGGGCGGGCCTGGGGCCAAAGACCCCGGCCCCGGAGGGGGGAAGCTTCCTCAGGGACGGGGACGGCGTGCCCTATTACCTTTTGGAGCGGGCCCAGGAGCTCCTCTTCCCCCACCTCCCCCCGCCTTCCCCCGAGGACCTGGCCCGGGGCCTAAAGGACTTCGCCCGCCGGGGATACACCGCCGTCCACGCCATGGGCTACGAGCCTCCGGAGGCCCTGGACTGGGCCCTGGGGATGGAGCTCCCCGTGAGGCTCTGGTGGGCCCTCCCCCGGGGGGCTTGGCAGGGGCGGCGTCCCGGGCGGTACGGCGAGGTGCACCTCGCCGGCGTGAAGTTCTTCGCCGACGGGGCCTTGGGGAGCCGGACTGCTTGGATGCACGCCCCCTACCCCGACGGCACCTTCGGGACGCCCCTGGACCCCCTCGAGGCCATCCGGGAGGAGGGCGAGGCCGCTTTGAGGGCGGGCTTCACCCTGGCGGTGCACGCCATCGGCACCCGGGCGGTGGAGGGGGTCTTGGGGGTCTTCCGGGAGCTCGCCCCCCTGGCCCGGGAGAGGGGTCTGCTGCTGCGCTTGGAGCACGTACAGCACGTGCGGGACGAGGCCTTGCCCCTCTTCGCTGGGCTTCCCCTCGCCCTCTCCCTCCAGCCCCTCCACCTCCTCCAGGACCAGGCCCTGGTGCGGGCCTATGGGCTGCCCGCTCGGGAGGCCTTCCGCTTCCGGAGCCTTTGGGCTACGGGCCTCCCCGTGGCCTTCGGCTCCGACGCTCCCGTGGCCCCTCCGGAGTACGCCTGGAACCTGGAGGCGGCCACCCGCCACCCCCTGGCGCCGGAGGAGGGCCTGGATCCGGGAGAGGTCCTCCTGGCCCACACCCTGGGGGCGGCCCGGGCGGCGGGGTGGGAGGACGGTGGACGGCTTGCCCCGGGCCATCGGGCCGACCTCACCCTCTGGGAAGAGGGGAGGCCCGCGGGCCGGGTCTACCGAGGGAACCTGGAGCTTTTCTGAGGAAATTTTAGGGTATACTGCCTGTGTGTACGGGGTTCTGGTCTGGCCGCCGGAGGACCTCCGCGCTTTCATGGAGAATCTCCAAGCGGTCCATGGGGTCCGGGGCTTCGGCCCCCCCCACCTGAACCTGCGCCAGCCCTTCGCCTGGCCCTACGCGGAGGAGGCCCTGAAGATTGCCCTGGAGGGCATCCTCCGCGGCCACGCCCCCTTTCGGGTCCGCCTCGGAGGGTGGGGGTACTTTCCCCAGGGGGTGGTCTACCTTCGGGCCTACGGGGGGAGGGCCTTTGCGCGGCTTTACCACGCCCTCGAGCCCTTAGCCCCACCCCTCAAGGAGATTGAGGGCCCAAGCTACCTTCCCCACCTCACCCTGGCCCTGGGGCTTTCTCCCGAGGAGGCGGGCCGCCTGGTGCCCACCCTTCCCCTGCCCCCCCGGCGCTCCTTCCGGGTGAAAGAGGCGGCCCTGGTCCGCGCGGAAGGGGAGGGGGTTCTGGTGGAGGTGGCCCGCTTTCCCCTATTGGGCTAGTCCAGGAAGTCCCTGAGCTTGCGGGTCCGGGACTCGTGGTACTTGAGCTTGCGGAGGGCCTTGTTCTCTATCTGGCGGATGCGCTCCCGTGTCACCCCGAAGTAGGCCCCCACCTCCTCCAGGGTGTGCTCCCGCCCGTCAATGAGCCCTTTCCGGAGCTTCAGGACCATGGCCTCCCGCTCGGAGAGCTTGGAGAGGGCCTTCTCCAGCTCCTCGGAAAGGAGGCTTTGGGCGGCGGCCTCCACAGGCGAGGGGAGGTTCTCGTCGGGGATGAAGTCGCCGTAGAAGCTGTCCTTCTCGTCCCCGATGGGGGTCTCTAGGGAGACGGGCTCCTGGGCGATCTTTAGGGTTTCCTCCACCCGCTTGGCGTCCCAGCCCGGGCCCATGGCCTCGGCGATCTCCTCGTAGGTGGGCTCCCGGCCCAGCTCCTGCTGGAGCTGCCTCGCCGTGCGGGAGAGCTTGTTGATGGTCTCCACCATGTGGACGGGGATGCGGATGGTACGGGCCTGGTCCGCGATGGCCCGGTTGATGGCCTGCCGGATCCACCAGGTGGCGTAGGTGGAGAACTTGAAGCGGCGTTTGTACTCAAACTTCTCCACCGCCCGGATGAGGCCCTGGTTTCCCTCCTGGATTAGATCCAGGAAAGAGAGGCCCCGTCCCGTGTATTTCTTGGCGATGGAGACCACGAGCCTGAGGTTGGCCTCAATGAGGTGCTGCCTCGCCGCCTCCCCCTCCCGGGCGATGTGCAGGTAGCGCTTGAGCTCCTTGGGGAGGCTTTTCAGCTTCCGGTCCACCTCCTCCACGGTCTTGGGGTCCAGCTTCTCCTTAAGGCCGGGGATGTTTTGGACCCGGGCCGCGCCCAGGATCTTAGCCCGCACCACCTCCTGAATGAGGTCCTGGTCCAGGCCCGTGGCCTCGGAGAGCTTCTTGATGGCCTCCATGCCCTCCTCTACCTTCCTCGCGAGCTCAATCTCCTCCTCGAGGGTGAGGAGGGGCACCTGCCCGATCTCGTGGAGGTACTGGCGCACCGGGTCGGAGGTGGAGACCTTGGGGAGGGCGAGCTCCTCCTCTTCCTCCTCCAGCAAGCCTTCCTCCCCCTCCGGGCCCAAAAGGTCCCCATCCACCGCCGCCCCCAGGTCCAGGGGGTCCTCGAGGTCGGCGAGGTCCGCCTCCAGAAGCTCGGGGTCGGGCTCGGGGAGGTCGTCCTCGGCGGTGACCTCAGGGTCGGGAAGGGTCTCCACCGCGGGCTCCTTGGCCTCCACCTCCTGGGCCTTCTTTTTGTTCTTCGCCTTCTTCAAGCTCCTCCCTCCTTCTTTGCGAAGAGCACCTTGTACTCCCTCGCCAAGAGGGTTTTGGCGTTGCCAAAGCGTGCCTCCAGCAGGGCCTCGTACTTGAGAAAGGGGTTGGCCACCAGAAAAAACCCACCGCCCGGCTTCAGCCGCGCCGCCGCCGCTTCCACGAAGGCCTGGGCCACATCCAGGATGACCGCGCCCCCCACGTGAAAGGGGGGGTTCGTTACTATGATGTCAAATCCCTCGCCCTCCGTCAAGGCCTCGTCCACGTCCGAGTGGAGGGCTTGCGCCCTTAGGCCGTTTTCCTCCAGGCTTCGCCTCAAGGAGAGCACGGAGGCCAGGTCGTCCTCCACCCCCACCACTTCTCCCCCCAGGCGGGCCAGGGGGAGGGAGAGGGCCCCGTAGCCTGCGCCCAGGTCCAAAACCCTCCTCCCCCGCACCCCCTCCCGGCCCACCTCCCCTACCAAGGCCTCGAGGAGGAGGAGGGAGGCCTTGTCCACCTTCCCCGCGGAGAAGACTCCCGGGAGGTGGCGAAAGGCGAAGGTCTCCCCGAGGATCTGGGCTTGGAAGCCCCGCCACAGGGGGGGAAGGGGTGGGGAGGGCTTCTCCTTCTCCAGGAGGGCTACCCGGAAGGGCCCTTCCCGCCTCAGCACCTCCCCGTAGCCCAGGAGGTCCCGGGCCTCCTTGAAGTACCGCTCAAACCCCTTGTTCTTGTCCCCTCCCAGGTAGAGCCGCCCCCCGGGGCGGAGGGCCCGGGCCGCGGCCACCAGGCTCGCCTCCACGTAGGCCGTTCCCCTGCCGGCGGGAAGGGCTAGGACCACGAGGTCGTACCCTTCCTCCTCTGCTTCCCAGGGGAGGGCGAGCCGGGCCCTCAGGCCGCTCGCCTGGAGGCAGAGGTAGGCCGCCCGGGAGGTTTCCAGCCGCTCCACCGACATCTCCCCCTCCAGGGGGAGGCTGGCCCAGCCCACCCCGGGGTTCAGGTCCAGGGCCCGTTCCCCGAAGGGCTTCACGGTCTTCTGCAGGAGGTCGTAGACCGGGTCCCGGAACCCCCGGGCCCCGGGCTTCACGTAGAGGAGGCCCCCCGGCCGGGGCAAGGGGGTGAGGCGCCGGTACGCGTCCAGGGTCAGCCCCACGTCCTCCCAGGATACGGGGCTTGGGCCGGTAGGGCAAATGTGCTAGTATGCCTCTTCAAACCGCCTAGGGGCGGGCGAGGAGGGGAGCATGGCCCTGGTGGTTCAGAAGTACGGTGGCACCTCTGTAGGCGACCTGGAGCGCATCCACAAGGTGGCCCAGCGCATCGCGCACTACCGGGAGAGGGGGCACAGGCTCGCGGTGGTGGTCTCGGCCATGGGGCACACCACGGACGAGCTCATCGCCCTGGCCAAGCGGGTTCACCCAAGACCTCCCTTCCGCGAGCTGGACCTCCTCACCACCACGGGGGAGCAGGTTTCCGTGGCCCTCCTTTCCTTGCAGCTTTGGGCCATGGGGATCCCCGCCCGGGGGTTCGTTCAGCACCAGATCGGGATCCTGACCGACGGGCGCTACGGGGACGCCCGCATCCTGGAGGTGAACCCGGGGCGGATCCAGGAGGCCCTGGACCAGGGCTTTGTGGCGGTCATCGCTGGCTTCATGGGCACCACGAGGGAGGGGGAGATCACCACCCTGGGCCGGGGGGGCTCGGACACCACCGCCGTGGCCATCGCGGCTGCCCTTGGGGCCAGGGAGTGCGAGATCTACACGGACACCGAGGGGGTCTACACCACCGACCCCCACCTGATCCCCGAGGCCCGGAAGCTCCCCGTGATCGGCTACGACCAGATGCTGGAGATGGCGGCCCTGGGGGCGAGGGTCCTCCACCCCCGGGCGGTGTACTACGCCAAACGCTACGGGGTGGTCCTCCACGTGCGCTCTAGCTTCTCCTACAACCCCGGTACCCTGGTGAAGGAGGTCGGTATGGAGATGGGCAAAGCGGTGACGGGCGTGGCCCTGGACCTGGACCACGCCCAGATCGGCCTCATCGGCATCCCGGACCAGCCGGGCATCGCCGCCAAGGTTTTCCAGGCCCTGGCGGAAAGGGGCATCGCCGTGGACATGATCATCCAGGGGGTGCCCGGGCACGACCCCTCGCGGCAGCAGATGGCCTTCACGGTGAAGAAGGACTTCGCCCAGGAGGCCCTCGAGGCCCTGGAGCCCGTCCTCGCCGAGATCGGGGGGGAGGCGGTGCTCAGGCCCGAGATCGCCAAGGTTTCCATCGTGGGCGTGGGCCTGGCCTCGGCCCCGGAGATCCCCGCCAGGATGTTCCAGGCGGTGGCCTCCACCGGGGCCAACATAGAGATGATCGCCACCAGCGAGGTGCGGATCTCCGTCATCATCCCGGCGGCCTACGCCGAGGCGGCCCTGAGGGCGGTGCACCAGGCCTTTGAGCTGGACCAGGCCTGATGGAGCGCCTCCACCTCTCCTGGGAGGACCTTCTCCGGCTGGTCCGCCGCCTGGCGGAGGAGGTCTCCGGGGAGGCGTTTGACCTCCTTTTGGGCGTGGCCCGGGGGGGCCTGATCCCCACGGCCCTCCTGGCCCAGGCCCTAGGCGTCCGGGACCTCCTCACCGCGGCCGTGATGTTCTACGAGGGCGAGGAGCCTTTACCCGAGCCCGTCTTCCTCCAGTTCCCCCCCGATCCCCTTCTCTTCGGCCGGCGGGTCTTGGTGGTGGACGACGTCTGGGAATCAGGCCGGACCGCCTACGCCGTAAAAGCGAGGGTCCTGAGGGCAGGGGGGACGCCCCTCGTGGCCACCCTCCACTTCAAGCCCGGCCGGAACCGGGTGCCGGACCGGCCTGACTTCTACGCCGAGGAAACCGAGGCCTGGGTGGTCTACCCCTGGGCCCCGGAGGCCTGGCCCAGGGGGTAGGCCCTTTAGATGAGGCCCAGGGCCTTCACCTGCTCCATCTCCTCCAAAAGCTCCTGGGCTGTGATCTCCATGCGCTTGCGGGCAAACGCAGGGATCTCCAGCCCCTCCACGATGCGGTAGGTGCCGTCCTTGGCGGTCACGGGGAAGGAGTAGACGATCCCCTCGGGGATCCCGTACTCCCCCTGGGAGGGGACGGCCATGGAAACCCAGTCCCCCTCGAGGGTGCCCAGGGCCCAGTCGCGGATGTGCTCAATGGCGGCGCTGGCGGCGCTGGCGGCGCTACTGGCCCCCCGGGCCTGGATGATGGCGGCCCCCCTCCCGGCCACGGTGGGGATGAACTCCTTTTCGTACCACTCCATGTCCACGAGCTCCAGGGCGGGCCTCCCGTCCACCTCGGCGTGGAAGAGGTCGGGGAACATGGTGGAGGAGTGGTTGCCCCACACGGCGATCTTGCGGATGCGGTCCACGCCCACCCCGGTCTTCTTGGCCAGCTGGGCCTTGGCCCGGTTGTGGTCCAGCCGGGTCATGGCGGTGAAGTTCCGGGGGTCAAGGCCTGGGGCGTTCTTGTAGGCGATGAGGGCGTTGGTGTTGGCGGGGTTGCCCACCACCAGGACCTTGACGTCCCGCTTGGCCACCTCGGCGAGGGCCCGGCCCTGCTCGGTGAAGATCCGGCCGTTCATCTCCAGAAGGTCCCGCCGCTCCATCCCCGCCTTCCTGGGGGCGGCCCCCACCAAAAGGGCGTAGTCGGCCTCCTGGAAGGCCACCCTGGGGTCGTCCGTGGCCTCGAGGCCGGCGAGAAGGGGGAAGGCGCAGTCCTCCAGCTCCATGATGACCCCCTCCAGGGCTCTCATGGCCTGGGGGATCTCCAGGAGCTTCAGGATCACGGGCTGGTCCTTCCCCAGCATCTCCCCCGCGGCGATGCGGAAGAGGAGGCTGTAGCCGATCTGGCCTGCGGCGCCGGTGACCGCCACGCGAACGGGGCTTTTCATCCTCTACCTCCTTCGGGCCTTCGCCCAGGGGGCATTCTACCCCTAGAGGCCACGGTAGATGCGCCTCTCCGCCTCTATGGCCTGGTCCAGCTCCTGGATCTCCCGCAAGAGCTCCAGGCTGGGGCTCTGTTTGAGAAGCTCCTTGAGCCTCACCCGCTTTTCCAGGTAGTAGGCCTCCCGTAGGCGGGCCAGGATCTTTTCCATCCTCTCGGGGAGTCGTTGGGGGTCCACCTCGGGGGCCAGGATGAGGCGCTCCAGGAGGATGCCGCCGGCCTCCTTGCGGCTCAGGACGGACCTCAGGTATTCCTTGCGTTGCTCCTTGCGGGCCAACTCCAGAAACTCCCCCAGGAAGGAGCCCTCGGGGGGCCAGACGTGGTCGGCCACGTACAGAACCCACTCCCGGAAGTGCTCCTCGGGAAGGGAGAGGAGGAGGGCGATGACGTCTAGCTCCAAGAGGAGGGTGCGGTCCTTGGGCTCGGCCCGGGGGGGCGGGGGGGGCGGGGCGGCCCGGGTCCGCCTCCGGCTCAGGAGGTACTCGCTGAGCTCCTTAGGGGAAAGGCCCAGGCGCTCCGCCACCAGGGCTTTGAGCCTCTCAGCCACCGGGTCAAAGGGCTCGGGGGAGAGCATCCTCGGGGTGAGGGCCTCGAGGACCTTGCGCTTGTGCTCGGGCCGGGCGAGGTCCAGGCCCTTCACCGCCTCTTGGAAGCGGAACTCCACCTCGGGCAGGGCTTCCTCCAGGGCCTTCTGGAAAAGGGCGGGGCCTTTGGGGTGGAGGAGGAGCTCCCCGGGGTCCTTGACGGGGAGGCGCACGGCGTAGAAGAGAAACTTCCGGGCCGTCTCCAGGTCCAGGCTCTGGAGGGTGGCCTTCTGCCCGGCCTCGTCCGCGTCAAAGGCCAGGTAGACCTCCTGCACCTCCTGGGTCTTTAGAAGCCTCGCCTGCTCCTCGGAAAGCCCCGAGCCCAGCACGGCCACGGTCTCGGGGAAGCCCATCTGGTGCAGGGCGATGGCGTCAAAAAGCCCTTCCACCACGATGGCCCGCCCCTCCCGGAGCTTGGCCTTGGCCTCGGGGAAAGCGAAGAGGACCTCCCGCTTGCGGAAGAGGGGGGTCTCCGGGGAGTTCAGGTACTTGGGCCCCTCCTCCCCTAGGGCCCTACCCGTGAAGGCCACGATCCGGCCCAGGTGGTCCTTGATGGGAAAGGTGAGGCGGCCCCGGAAGCGGTCGTAGTACCGGCCGTCCTTTTCCGCCAGCACCCCTGCCTTGAACCCTTCCTCCGGGCTCACCCCATGGCGGGCGAGGTGGGCGAGGAGGCCTTCCCCCCTTTGGGGGGCGTAGCCCAGGCCAAAGCGGGCCACGCTCTCCGGGGTGAGGCCCCGCTTCTCCAAGTACGCCCGGGCCTCCGGGTGGGCGTCAAGCCCCTCCTGGAAGTAGGCCTGGGCCAGCCTCAGGACCTCGTAGAGCTCCCGGCGGTTCGGGACACCCCCCCGCCTCGGGAGCTCCACCCCCGCCTCCTCCGCCAGGCGCTCCAGGGCGGCCTGGAAGTCCAGGCCCTCCATACGCTCCACGAAGGCGATGAGGTCCCCCCCGGCCTTGCAGCCGAAGCAGTGGAAGAGGCCCTTCTCCTCGTCCACATAGAAGCTCGGGGTCTTTTCCTGGTGGAAGGGGCAGAGCCCCTTCCAGCGCCCCCGGCCCGCGGGCTTCAGGGCCACGTAGCGGGAGACCACCTCCTTAAGCGAGAGGCGGCGCTTGATGGCCTCTATGGCCTGAAGCGAATCCATACTCTCCCCCGGCTACCCCCGAAGCTGCGAACCCACCTTCCCAGGATACCGTATCCCCTCAGGTCCTCCTCGCCCCCTTCCCCCACCAAGGCCGCCCTCCAGCCGCGGGTGAGGGGCACCGAGGGGGTGAATCCCAGGAGGTGGTCCACCTTTTCCCCCGCCTCCAGGAGGAGCTGCGCCCTCAGGAGCCGGGCCAGCTCCAAATGGACGGCGAAGCCGGTGCGGTGGGTCTGGTAGAGGAGGTACTGGGACAGGGCCTGGGCCTTAACTGGGGCGTGGGCAAAGCGGTAAAGGGCGAGGGAGAGGAGGGCCAGGTGGTAGACGTAGGGGTTGGCGAGCTTCCGGGCCTCCTTTAGGGCCTCCTTCAGGAGGCGTACGGGGCTTTCCCCACGGGAGAAGCGGTGGTGGGCTAGGGCCAGAAGGGCGAGGCCCTTCCCGTCCGGGTGCTTCAGGGCTTCCTGGAGGAGGTCTTCGCGGAGCCTGCCCCTGAGGGCCCAGGCCGTGAGGAGGGCCGCGGCAAGCCAGGGGTGGGGGGCTTCCCGGTAGGCCGCCTCCCCCTCGGCCAGGGCCTCCCTGAGGCGGCCCGTCTCCACGAGGAGGCGGAGGCGGGTGCTGCGGAACCGGGCCAGGGCCTCGAGGTCGCCTTGCGCTGCCTCCCCCAGGCAGGCCTCTGCCTCCTCGTGCCGCCCCAGGTCCATGAGGAGGCCCGCCCTGAGGCTCCGCTCCAGGAGCTTGAGGTCCGGAGGGGCCTGCGGGGGGAAGGGGTCCAGGGCCTCCAGGGCCCGCCGGGGCTGAAAGGCCCGCCAAAGAGCCCCGGCCAGATGGATCCGGGCCTGGGCCTCCTCCCGCGGGTAGGGCTTTAGGCCGGGCAGGAGGGGGAGGAGGTCAAGGGGGTGCTCCGCCTTCCCCAGGGCCTGGAGGATGGGGTCCTCGCTCCTGGGGCCCCGCTCGGCCTCCGGGGCCAGGCCTAGGGAGGCCAGGGCGTCCTGCAGCTCAGGCCGCAGGGCCTCCTCCAGGGAAGGGTCGGCCCGCATGGCCCTCTGGTAGAGGGGAACGGCCTCCTCCGGGTGCCCCTCCCGCCAGGCCTTTTGCGCCAGGAGGCGGAAGGTGAGGGCCGCCTCCCGCGCTTCCCCTGCCTCCTCCAGGTGCCGGGCGAGGGGGAGGAGGTCCTGCCGCGCCCGGAAAAAGCGCGCCGCTTCCCGGTGCCAGGCCCTTTGGCGTTCCTCGGGCACCAGGGCCCGGGCCACCTGGGCCACCTCGGGAAGGGGAGCGTTTCCCAAAAGGAGCCCCTCCCGCCAGAGCCTCTCGCGGGAAAAGGGACCGACGACCTCCTTTAGGAGCTCCTCCGGCACCTCCCCCAGCACCCCCCAGGCCAGGAGGGCCTGGCGCTCCCGGGGCGGGAGGGCGTCCAGGGCGGGCTGCAGGGTGAGGAGCAGGGGGGGTTTGGGGCCCCTCAGGGCCAGGTGGGGGGCGAAGAGGGGCCTACGGCTCTCCACCAGGAGGAGGAGGTGGGGGAAGTCCTCCCGGAGCAACCTCTCCAGGGTAGGATCGGGATGGTGCAGGTCCTTGAGCACGAGGAGCAGGGGCCGGGGGAGGCGGAGGAGGACGCGCCGCCAGGCCTCGAGGATCGCCCCCTCCAGGGCCTCCCGGCTCCAGCCAGGCCGGGGTAGGAGGCCCAGGCTGTACCGCCAGGCCGCCTCCAGCTTCGTTGGCAGGGCCGCGGAGGCGAGCAGGGCCTCTGGGGTGCCGAAGGCCCTCTCCACCGCCTCTAAGAGGGTGGCCCTCAGGGGGGTTTCGGGCCCCATGCGCTCTAGGACCACCGGGGGGAAGGGGGGGTGTTCCACGAACCGGTCCAGAAGGAGGCTCTTCCCGCTCCCCGGCGGGCCCACCAGGTTGAGGCGGGCGGGGGGCTTCTGGAAGACTCGGTGGAGGTGTTCCAGGAGGGCCTCTTCTTCGGGGCCCAAGGAAAGGCGCACCCTTAGGACCCGGTGGACCTCCACGGGGCCTAGCCCCTTGGCCTCCCTCGAGCCCAGGGGCTCGGTCTCGGTTCCGGGGGCCAGGGCGAGGGTGTGCCCCTCCGTGAGGACCTCTTTGGGCTCCGCCAGCTTGGAGAGCCGTTCGGCCAGGACCACCGGGGGTCCGAGCACCGTGGGTTCCCCCGCCTGGCCGCTGCCCAGGGGGGCCCAGAGGGCCTCCCCGCTGGCCACCCCGGCCCGGGCGGGAAGGGGGGAGGCGCGCACCATCCTCAAGGCGGTCTCCAGCGCCCGCCAAGGTTCCTGGCCCCGGGCCCGCGGCGCCCCGAAGAGGACCAAAACGCCGTCCCCCAGAAAGCGGTGGACGAACCCCCCGTGGGCCCGGGCGATGCGGGCGGCCTCCTCCAAGGCCTCCTGAAGGTCGTGGTAGGCGGTACTTAGGCCCTTCCGGAAACGCTCGCTGGAGCGCACCAGGTCAAAGAAGACCACGCACACGAACCGCCGCTCCTCGGGCAGGAGAACCCCCAAGGGCTGGCCGCAGGCCATACAGAACCGGGCCTCCGGAGGGTTTTTCTGCCCGCAGGCGCAGCGCATCCTCACTCCCTGAAGAGCATCAGGGGCGGCCAGAGGAGGACCTCGGCCCCTTCGGACAAGGGGGTTTCCGCGTGGAGCAGGAGGGGGATGGGGCCTTCCAGGAGGTAGAACCCCTCCCCCAGGGGCCGGGTCCTTCCCCCCAGGCGGTAGGCGGCGCCTTCCCGCTCCAGGAAGGGGTCCCTGCGCAGGGGTCCCGCCTCCCGGACCACTCCGTGGAGCAGGGCCCGCACCCGGCCCGCGGGGGCCGGGGGGGCGCCTCGGTCAAAGGCGTAAACCACCTGCCCCGCCACCAGGACCTCCAACAAGGGGCTTCCCCAGGGTTCGGGGAAGAGGTGGACCTCCTGGGCGTGCTCCTGGAAGCGGGCGAAGAAGGATTCCGGGCTGTCCTCGAGGGCCCTCCCCTTGGGGTTCATGTAGGGGAGTTTAATGCACCGCCCGGGGGGGAAGGGAGGGGGCGAGGCCGGCGGCGAGGAGCAGGGCGGCCTTCTTGTCCAGGTACTGGTTGCCGTTGCCGCACTTGGGGGAGAGGACGCACCGAGGGCAGCCCTCCTCGCAGGGGCACCTCTGGAGTAAATCCAGTGTAGCCCTGAGCCACTCGGGGAAGCGCCGGGCGGCCTTCCGCACGTAGCCCACGCCCCCGGGGTAGCCGTCGTAGATGAAGAGGGTGGGGCCCGTGCCCGAGGGCAAGGGTCTGGGGTAGAAGGGGTAGGAGAGTCCCCCGAGGTCCTGCCGCTCCGCCAGAACGAAGAGGGGCAGGAGGCCGATCATGGCGTGCTCCAGGGCATGGATCCCCCCGGGGACCTGGTGGGGGGGGATCACCTCGGGGGGGTGGAACCACAGGGCCTCGGTGGGGAAGGAGATCTCGGGCATGAGAAGGGGCACCTCTTCCAGAACGCTCCCCGTGAAGAAGCGCTTCTTCACGTAGCCCACCACCCGCTCCCTCAGGACCACCCGCCCCACGAAGACCCCGTGGCCCACGGGCTCCCCCGAGAGGACCTCCAGGTCGGTCTCGGCCCGGGGCTCGGTGTAGTAGTCCTCGAGGGCCGGCAGGAGCCAGATCTCCCGCCTCTTAAGGTCAATGTTCCGGACCAGGTAGCTTTCCCCCTGGTGCAGGTAGACCGCCCCGGGGTGGGCCTCCCAGTAGGCCTGCCGCTCGTCCAGGTAGCCCAGCACCTCCCCTTCGGGGCCCCTCAGGGTGAAGGCCGCCCCCAGGCCCCTTAAGGCGATCTCCCCGTGGGGGCGGCGCTTTGGGGTGTAGAGGCGCCCGTCCCTTTCCCTGAATTCCTTGAGGGCCTCCGGGCAGCGCACCTCCTCCCGTTTTAGGGGCAGTTCCCAGGCGGCCGCGTGGAGGTGCAGGGGGCAGAGGACGGGGTTTTCCGGGTCCGCCACCGCCTCCTCCGGGGGGCTTTGGAGGAGGAGGTCGGGGCGGTGGAGGAAGTACTCGTCCAGGGGGTCCTCCCGGGGGATGAAGACCACCAAAGCCCGCCTGTTTCCCCTTCCCGCCCTCCCCGCCCGCTGCCAGAAGGCGGCCACGGAGCCGGGGTAGCCCACCAGGACCACCGCGTCCAGCTCCCCGATGTCCACCCCCAGCTCTAGGGCGCTGGTGGAGACCAGGACCCGCACCTCGCCCCGCCTCAGGGCCTCCTCGAGGCGCCGCCGGTCCCGGGCGGTGTAGCCCGCCCGGTAGGGGCGCACCCCGGGGTGGGCCGCGTACCGGGCGACGAGCTCAGCGCTTTTGCGGGCGTTGGTGAAGACGAGCCCCTTAAGGCCTCCCTCCGCCAGGGCCCTGGCCAGGTAGGCGGCCTCGAGGAGGGGGCTCCGCCGCCTCTCCCCCTTCCGGTCCAAGGGCTTGGGCAGGAGGACGAGGAGCTCCCTCTCCGAGCGGCTCACCTCCTCCGCAAGCGCCACGAAGGGGAGGCCGGTGAGGGTCTCGGCGTGCTCCTTGGGGTTCTTGATGGTGGCGCTCGCGGCGATCACCTGGGGGTTCGCCCCGTAGTGCCGGGCCAGGCGGAGGAGGCGGAAGAGCACCAGGGCCACGTGGGTGCCGAAGACCCCGCGGTAGGCGTGAAGCTCGTCTAAAACAAGGTAGCGCAGGCGGGAGAGGAAGGGAGCCCACTCCCCGTGCCGGGGGAGGAGGCCGAAGTGAAGCATGTCGGGGTTGGAGAGGAGGACGAGGCCTTCCTCCCTCGCCCTCCGCCTCAGGGCACCTTGCGTGTCCCCGTCGTAGGGGAAGACCCCCCCCACCCCCAGGGCCTCGGCCATGGCCTTAAGCCGCCCGAGCTGGTCGTGGGCCAGGGCCTTGGTGGGAAAGAGGAGGAGGCTCGTGGCTCCCTCCAGGGCCGCCTTGAGCACCGGGACCTGGAAGACCAGGCTCTTCCCCGCGGCCGTGGAGTAGGCCATAACCACGTTCTTCCCGGCCTCCACCTCCTTCAGGGCCGCCGCCTGGTGGGCGAAGGGCGTGAGGCCCAAGGCGGCCAGCACCCCGGCGAAGGCTCCCTGGTAGGGGACGGCCTTGGGCGGCCTCTTCGGGAGGGTGCGGGCGAAGGCGATCCGACCCCGGAACTCCTCCTCCGCTTCCAGCCACTCGCGGTAACTGGAAAAGCCCCGAAGCGCCTCGGGCAGCACCACCCTTATTATGGGGGCAGGATCCTCACCACAACTCCCCAGGGGGAAGGGCACCGGATCCAGGCGTATCTCGGCATCGTTTTCGGAGAGGCCATCGTGGGGGCCAACCTCCTCCGGGACCTCTTCGCCCAGGTGCGGGACCTCGTGGGGGGCGGAGCTTCGGCGGGCCCGAGAGACGGCCCTGGCGGAGCTGGCGGAGGCCTTGGTGGGCGTGGACCTGGACTACGAGGTTCTGGGCTCGGGCAACTCCATGCTCATGGTCACGGCCAGCGGCACCGCCGTGAAGCTCGCTCCTTAAGGGCCCCCTCCCCCACGCCTCCCAACTCCTTTACCCACACCTCGTGGATCGCCGGGCGGCCCCGGTAGGGCGCCCAGAAGGGGCTCGCCCGCTTGGCATGGAGGCGGAACCCCAGGCTGCGGTAAAGCTCCCGGGCGGCCCGGTTGGCGCGGGTGGTGGAAAGCTGTACCCCGGGAACGCCCCGCGCCCTCAGGCACTCCAGGAAGGCAACGAGCAGGGCTTTGCCCAGGCCTTGGCCCTGCGCCTTGGGGTCCACGGCGATGTGGAGGTGGGCGGGGTAAAGCCTCCGGGGCGCCTTAGGCCCCGGGTAGAGGAGGAGGCGGAGGAGGTAGCGGAGGTGGGGGAGGCGGGGCCCATAGCCTCCCAGGAGGAGGCGAAGGAGAAGGAGGGGGAGGTGGAGGGCGAGGTCCAGGGCCAGGGGCAGGGTGGCGCAGGCGCCCAGGATGTAGCCCACCACCTCTCCCTCCGCCTCCGCCACAAAGGAACAGCATCCTTGGCGCAGGTAGGGGGCTACGAAGAGCTCCCCCCAGAGCTCCTGGCTGGGGAAGACCCCATGCCCTTCCCTCCCCAGGAGGAGGGTCCGGTGGGAAAGGCGGGCGATGGCGGGAAGGTCCTCCGGGCGGGCCGGGCGCAGGGTGGACACGCCTCCAGTTTAGAATGGCCTCCGTGCGCCGCCTGGCTCCCTGGCAGTGGCTTGCCTTGCTCCTCCTCCTCTACGTGGGGGCGGCGGAGGCCCTGAGGCTTTGGCTTGGGCTCGTCTGGGCCGAGCGCCTTGCCCTCCTCCTGGCGGCCCTTGGGGTGTGGGCCTTCATCAACGGGCGCTTCCTCTTCGCCTCCTACCACGCCCTCTTGGCCTCGGCCCGCGTGCGCCGCCTTCCCCCCCTGCCTGAGCCCGCTTCTGGGGAACACCTCCTCGTGCTCGCCCCCCACCCCGACGACGAGGTCCTGGTGGCCGCGGGGCTCATGCGCCGGGTCCACCAGCGGGGAGGGCGGGTCAGCGTGGTCTACCTCACCTCGGGGGACGCCTTTGATCTGGCGGCGGGGAGCCCCTTGCCCTCCAGGGAGGCCCTCCGCCGCTTGGCCCTGAGGCGCATGGTGGAGGCCTGGCGGGGCCTGGAGGCCCTGGGCCTTCCCCGTACCGCGGCCTTGTTCCTGGGCTTTCCCGACCAGGGGCTTTTTCCCCTCTTCACCACCCACTACTACCTGGCCTACGAAAGCCCCTCCACGGGCCTCAAGGCCGTGGCCTACCCCGGGTGCTACCGGCCGGGCCTCCCCTACACGGGAAAGGCCCTCGAGGCCACCCTGGTGGAGCTCTTCCAGGGGCTGAAGCCCACCCGCATCCTCCTCCCGAGCCCCCTGGACGCTCACCGGGACCACCAGGCCACCGCCTACTTCGGCATGCGGGCGGCGGCCTTTCTGGGCCTGGAGGATCGCCTGGAGTACTACGTGGTCCACGGGGGCTACCAGTACCCCCTCCCCAAGGGCCTCCACCCCCGGCTTCCCCTCTACCCTCCGCCCCGGGGGCGGGGGCTTCCCTGGCGGCGGTTTGCCCTCACCGAGGAGGAGGTGCGCCTGAAGGAGCGGGCCATCCGCGCCCACAGGAGCCAGATGCGCCTCCTCTCCCGCTTCCTCCTCGCTTTTGTGCGCCAGAACGAGCTCTATAGCCCTCTCCCCGTCCCCGCCAAGGAGGCCCTAGCCGCGGAGGAGGAGGGGTGGGCCGTCCCCGAGGGGCGGGAGGTCCTCTAGGCTCTCCAGGCCGAAGACCTCCAGGAAGCGCTCCGTGGTGCCGTAGAGCTTGGGCCTTCCGGGGGCCTCCTTCTCCCCCACCACCCGGATGAGGCCCCGCTCCAGGAGGCCTTCCAGGACGCCCTCTACGCTCTTCCCCCGCATGGCCTCCAGCTCGGCCCGGGCCACGGGCTGGTGGTAGGCGATGAGGGCCAGGACCTCGAGGGCCGCCTTGGAGAGGCGGGGCGGGGTGGGCTTGAGCACCCGCTCCACCGCCTCCAGGGCCTTGGGGTGGACCAGAAGCCGCCACCCCCCCGCCACCCGCTCCAGGGCCACGCCCAGGTGGCCGGCCTCGAGGTCCTTCTCCAGGGCCTTGAGGGCCCGCAGCACCGCCTCCTCCGGGTGGCCCAACGCCCTAAGCTCCTTGAGGCCCACCGGCCTTCCCGCGGCGAAGAGCACGGCGAGGAGCAGGGCCTTGAGGCTCGGGACCCCTTCCATGCCTAGCGGAGAAGGGCGAGGAGGGCCTCCTTGGGGATGGCCCCTTCCCTCAGGACCTCCCCCGTGCGCAGGTCCACCACGCTGGAGGCCAGCCCCCCTGCCTCCCCGGGGAAGACATAGTCCACGGGAAAGGCCCGGGCCTCGGCCTCGGTGCGCACCGGAGGCTCGCCGCTCTTGTTCAGGCTCGTGGCGGCCGCGTGCCCCCCCGCGCGGCGGAGGAGCTCCCGGAGGAGGGCGTGGTCCGGCATCCTGAGGCCCACGGAGCCGTCCTTGCTGATCCAGGGGGGGATGGCCCTCCCCGGGACCACCACGGTCAGCCCCCCGGGCCAGAAGGCCTGGACGAGGCGGAGGAACCTCTTTTCCAGGGGTCCGAGCTCCGCAAGCTTCAGGGCGTCCTCGAGGTCCGCCACCAGGACCTGGAGGGGCTTGTCTTCCTGCCTCCCCTTCAGGGTGTAGATCCTTTTGCAGGCGGCCTCGTCCTCCATGAGGGCCATCACCCCGAAGACCGTGTCGGTGGGAAAGGCCACCAGGCCCCCTGTCCGCAGGACCTCCACCGCCTGGGCCAGCGCCTTCTGGTATACTTCCTCCATGCCGATCTACCAGTATAAGGCCCGGGACCGCCAGGGCCGCCTGGTGGAGGCCACGGTAGAGGCCGAGGACCTGCGCACCGCGGCGAGGCTCCTCCGCGACCGGGGGCTCTTTGTGGCCGAGATCAAAGAGCCTGGGCGGGGCCTGCAGGCCGAGGTACGCCTTCCCGCCTTGGAAAGGGGCCCTGGCCTCAAGGACCTCGCCATCTTTTCCCGGCAGCTCGCCACCATGCTGGGGGCGGGCCTCACCCTCCTCCAGTCCCTGGCCATCCTGGAGCGGCAGACGGAGAACAAGAAGTTCCGCGAGATCCTCAAACAGGTGCGCACGGACATAGAGGGGGGGATGGCCTTCTCCGAGGCCCTCGCCAAGCACAAGCTCTTCTCCCGCCTCTACGTGAACCTGGTGCGGGCCGGGGAGACCTCCGGCGGCCTGGACGTGATCCTGGACCGCTTGGCGAGTTTCCTGGAAAAGGATCTGGAGCTCAGGGGCAAGATCCGGAGCGCCATGACCTACCCGGTCATCGTCTTCGTCTTCGCCGTGGGCGTGGCCTACTTCCTCCTCACGGGGATCGTCCCCCAGTTCGCCCAGATCCTCACCGATTTGGGCTCGGAGCTCCCCCTTCTCACCCGCTTCCTCATCGCCGTTTCCAACTTCCTCCGGGCGGCCACCCTGCCCCTTCTTCTCCTTCTCCTGGTCCTCTTCTTCGCCTACCGCTGGTACTACGGCACCCCCCAGGGGCGCCGCGTCATTGACCGCATCAAGCTCCGCCTCCCCGTCTTCGGCAGCCTGAACCGCAAGACGGCGGTGGCCCGCTTCTCCCGCACCCTGGCCCTCCTCCTCTCCAGCGGCGTGAACATCGTGGAGTCTTTGGACATCACCAAGGGTACCGCGGGCAACGCCGTGGTGGAGGAGATCCTGAACGGGGCCAAGCTCAGGATCCAGCAGGGGGACCCCTTGAACCTCAGCCTGGCCCAGCACCCCTTCGTCTTCCCCCCCATGGTGAGCTCCATGGTGGCCATCGGGGAGGAGACGGGGGCCCTGGACACCATGCTTTCCAAGATCGCGGACTTCTACGAGCGGGAGGTGGACGAGGCGGTGGCGAGCCTCACCGCGGCCATTGAGCCCCTCATGATCATCTTCTTGGGCGTCATCGTGGGGATGATCGTGGCCGGGATGTTCCTGCCCCTCTTCAAGATCATCGGGACCCTCTCCGCGCAATAAGCCTCTCCGCCACCTCTGGGGGGACCGGCATCACGGAAAGCCGGTTCCCCCTCTTGACCAAGGGGTGGTCGGGGGGAAAGAGGGTTTTGAGCTCGGCGAGGGGGATGAGGGGCCAGGCCTCCACGAAGGCCACCTCCACGGTGTACCAGCGGGGCTTCTCGGGCGTGGCCTTGGGGTCGTAGTAGGGGCTTTGCGGGTCAAACTGGGTGGGGTCGGGGAGGAGGGTCCGCACCACCCGGCAGAGCCCGGCGATCCCCGGGGGCTTTGCGCTGGAGTGGTAGAAGAAGCAGAGGTCGCCCTCTGCCATCCGCATCAGGTAGTTCCGGGCCTGGTAGTTCCGGACCCCGTCCCAGACCGCCCGTCCCTCCCGCTTAAGGTCCTCAATGCTGTAGACCTCGGGCTCGGACTTCAAGATCCAGTAGGCCATGCCCCGAGTCTAAAGGGGGGTTTAGCCTGGCGTCATGGGTCCGGGCGGGCTAGGGAGGAAGATGGGGGCATGCGTTCCCTGGTTCCCCTCTTGGCCCTGGCCCTTGCGGCCTGCACGGTGACCGTTTCCTTCGTCCCTCCTACCCTCCAGAACCTCTGGACCCAGGACCGGTACTGTACCTACAAGACCACGCGGGTGGACTTCAGCTTTGACTTCTCCGGGGTCCTCACCCGTCTGGACGTCTACCTCCTGGACGACGGCCAGACCCCAGGCCAGGCCCGCCCCGACCAAAAGGTGGCGAGCCTTTCCACCCTTACCCTGGGCCAGGGCCGGGCCACGGGTTACGTGGACGTGACCCCGAGCCAGACCCAGCAGGGCCTGAGCCCCCAGGGGATCATCGTGGAGCCCGTGGGGAACAAGCGCCTCTGGGTGCAGGGCTTCAACGTGAACGCGCCCTCGGAGTTCGTGGGGAGTTCCGTGGTCATGGTCCCCGACAACACAGAGGCCTGCGACCCCCTGAGCACGGCCCCCTGAACCTCTGCTACCCTGAGGGCGTGCCGGCTCGGCCTGGCCTACCCCGTGCGCTTGCCTCCGAGCTCAAGGCCCTCTTCGGCGGGAGGGTCCTCCTCGCTCCGGCGGAGAGGGCCCCCTACCGCTACGACGCCATCTTGATGGGAAAGACCCCCTCCGCCGTGGTCCTTCCGGAGTCCAGGGCAGAGGTGCAGGCCCTCGTGCGCCTGGGCCGGAAGTACGGGGTGCCCCTCGTCCCCCGTGGGGCGGGGAGCGGGCTTTCCGGGGGGTCGGTGCCCCTGGGGGAGGCCATTGTGGTGGCCTTCACCCGCATGGCCCGCCTCGAGGTGGACCCAAAGACCCAGACCGCGTGGGCCGAGCCCGGGGTGACCACGGCCCGGGTCTCGGAGGCGGCGAGGCCCTTTGGCCTCTTTTACCCCCCCGACCCCGCCTCCTACCGTACCAGCACCTTAGGGGGCAACCTGGCGGAGAACGCCGGGGGGCCCCTCTGCTTCAAGTACGGGGTCACGGGAGACTACGTCCTGGAGCTGGAGTGGGTGGACGCCTTGGGGGAGGTCCACCTCGAGGCCCGCGCCGCCTACGATCTCCCGGGCCTTCTCATCGGCTCGGAGGGCACCCTAGGCCTCATCACGGGGGCCAGGCTCAGGCTTCTTCCCCTGCCCAGGCACCGGGCCACCCTCATGGCCCTCTTCCCCGGGGTGGAGGCCCTGGCGGAGGCGGTCTCCAGGGCCATCGCCTCGGGGGCGGTGCCCGCCAGGCTGGAGTTTCTGGACCGCAGTGCGGTGAACGCTGTGGAGGACTACCTGGGCATGGGCCTTCCCCGCGATAGGGCCCTCCTCCTCGCGGAGACGGACGGGGACGACCGGGAGCTCGTGGAGGAGGAGCTTTCCCTGGTGGAGAGGACCGCCTTGGAGCTTGGGGCCGAGGTGCGGAGGGCCCGGGACGAGGGGGAGGCCGAGGCCCTCTGGCGGGCGAGGCGGGCGGTGAGCCCCGCTTTGGGCCGCCTTCGCCCCAAGCGGGTCAACGAGGACATCGCCGTGCCCCGCTCCGCCCTGCCCCAGGTGGTGGGCGAGATTGAGGCCCTGGGGCGGGCCTTCGGGCTCCTCGTGGTCCAGTTCGGCCACATTGGGGACGGGAACCTCCACCCCAACATCCTCTTTGACCCCAGGAGGGAAAACGAGGAAAAGGTGTGGGAGCTTGCCCACGAGATCGCCCGGGTGGCCCTAAGGTACGGGGGCGTCCTTTCCGGGGAGCACGGCATCGGCCTCATGAAGCGCCCCTTTATGGAGGAGGCCCTGGACCCCGGGACCCTTTCCGCCTTGAGGGCCATCAAGGAGGCCCTGGACCCCGGGGGCCTCATGAACCCGGGAAAGGTCCTGCCCTAGCCGGTCGGTTTTCACAGCCCGTTCAAGCCCGTGGACGAAGAATGGTCCCATGGACCGCATGGCCCGCCTCCTCTACGGGGTGGCCTGGCTGGGTTTCCCCTTGGCCATGGCGCTCCAGCTCCTCTACCTGCCCCCAGAGGGGCCCCTTCTCTGGGCCTACGCCCTTTTCGCCCTCCTCTGCCTCGCCGCCCTGAAGCGAGGGCCAAGGGGCGCTCCCAGGCTCTTGGTCCACGCCCTGGGGGCCTACCTCCTCTTTGAGCTCTGGCGCGCCGGGGCCTGGTGGCCCGTGGTGGGCTTCTGGTCCCCGGCCCTCTACCTCCTCGCCGCCTTCGCCCACGCTCCGCCCTGGGCCCTGCGCCTGGGGGGGCTTTGGGCCTTGGCCCTCGCCCTCGCCCCCTTGGCCTACGGGAGGGAGGTGGGCTTCTTCTACGGCCACTTTGCCCTGAGCCAGGCCGTGCTCCTCGCCCTCACCCTCCTCCTTGCCCGCTTCCGGGAGCTTCACGGCCAGGTGCGCTTCTGGCGGGAAAAGGCCCTCACCTGCCCCCTCACCGGACTGCCCAACCGCAGGGCCCTGGAGCGGGAGGCGGCCCGGGTGGACCGGGGGGAGAGGCCCTTCAGCCTGGTCCTTCTGGACCTGGACGACTTCAAGCGGTGGAACGACGAGCGGGGCCACCCCGAGGGGGACCTGCTCCTTAAGGAGGTGGCCCGCTTTTTGGTGGCCCAGGTGCGCCAGGGGGATCTGGTGGGGCGGTGGGGCGGGGAGAAGTTCGCCCTTCTGCTCCCGGCCACCGGGCCCCGGGAGGCCCTGGCCATCGCCCAGCGCCTCCGCCAGGGCCTGAGGGCGCTGGGGATCACGGGCAGCTTCGGGGTGGCCGCCTACCGGGGCGACCTTCAGGACCTCTACCGCCGGGCGGACGAGGCCCTCTACCGGGCCAAGGCCCTGGGCAAGGACCAGGTGGTTCTGGCGGACTGATCCCACCCCTACGCCCGCATGGGGCCCCGGTAGGAAGTCCCCGCGAATGAGGCCTTAGGGCAGGCGGTAACCTGCCTGGACCAAGACCCGCCTTGCCTCCTCCCGCTCCCTTCGGGTGGCGAAGGAGAGGCGGATGGCCCCCGCCGCCTCCCGGATGGTGAGGACCTCGATGTCCTTGATGTTCACCCCGGCCTCGCCAAGGGCGGTGGCGATCCGGGCGATCTCCCCAGGGCGGTCCGGTACCTGGACCACCAGGTCGTGCATCTCAGGCAGCAGGCTCCGACGGACGATGGGAAGGCTGTCCCGCGTGCGTTTGGCCTCCTCGGCCGCCCGGAGGAGGGCCTCCGGGGCCTCGAGAAGCTCCTCAAGCTCCAGGAGGAGGCCCCTGAGCTCCTCTATGGCCCCTTTGAGGGCCTCCTTGTTCTCCACCACCATGTCCCGGCTCATCCTGGGGCTTCCCGAGGCCACCCGGGTGAGGTCGCGGAACCCCCCCGCCGCCAGGAACATGAGGAGGTCCCGGTGGGGGCTTTGCGCCACCATCCGGTTTAGGGCGAGGGCCAGGAGGTAGGGGAGGTGGGAGACCCGGGCCACGAGCTCGTCGTGGAGGAGGGGGGAGACCTCGAGGGGGTAGGCCCCCAGGGCCTCCACGAGCCTCCGGACGCCCTCCCTGGCCTTGGGGCTCGTCCTCTTTGTGGGGGTGAGGACCCAGACGGCGTTCTCCAGGAGCCCGGCGTGGGCGTGCTCCACCCCGGCCTTTTCGCTTCCCGCCATGGGGTGGCCCCCCAGGTAGTGGGGGAGGAGGCCTTCCAGGAGGGCCACCACCTTTCCTTTGACGCTTCCCACGTCGGTCCAGAGGCTCTCGGGGTGGGCGAGGGGGCTTAGCGCTTCCCCTAGGGCGGGCAGGGCCCCCACGGGGGCGGCGAGGACCCCGAGGTCAAGCTCCCCCACCCAGGGGCCGATCTCGGCGTGGACCCGGTCCACTGCCCCCAGGAAGAGGGCCTTCTCCAGGGCACTGGGGTCCTGGTCGTAGGCGTGGACCTCCTCGGCCAGGAAGCGCTCCTTGAGCCCCAGGGCCACGCTCCCCCCCAGGAGGCCCACCCCGAAGACCCCCACCTTGCGAAAGAGGGGCTTCATCCCAGGACGGGGGCGGAAAGGGTCTTGTCCAGGGCCTGGGCCAGGCGCCGGACCCTTTCCATGAGCTCGGCGAACTCCTCCTCGTGGAGCTGCTGGGCAGCGTCGGAAAGGGCCTTTTCCGGTTCGGGGTGGGTTTCCACGATGAGGCCATCCGCTCCGGCGGCAAGCCCCGCCAGGGCCAGGGGGAGGACCCACTCCCTCTTCCCTGCGGGGTGGGAGGGGTCCACCCATACGGGCAGGTGGGTCCAGCTCTTGAGGACGGGTACGGCGGCGACGTCCAGGGTGAAGCGGGTGGCCTTTTCAAAGGTGCGGATCCCCCGTTCCACCAGGATCACCCGCATGTTCCCCCGGGCGAGGATGTACTCCGCGCTCATGAGGAACTCCTCCAGGGTCATGCTCATCCCCCGCTTGAGGAGGACGGGTTTGCCCACCTCACCCACCGCCTGGAGGAGGGCGAAGTTCTGGGCGTTCCTGGCCCCTATCTGAAGGACGTCGGCGTACTCGGCCACGAGCTCCACCTGCTCCGGGGAGAGGACCTCGGTGACAATGGGAAGGCCGGTTTCCTGCCTGGCCTCGGCCAGGATCTTCAGCCCCTCCACGCCCAGGCCCTGGAAGGCGTAGGGGCTCGTCCGGGGCTTGAAGGCCCCACCCCGGAGCATGTGGGCCCCGTGCCGCTTCACGTAGCGGGCGGCCTTCAGGGTCTGCTCCCGGGACTCCACCCCGCAGGGGCCTGCCGCCACCAGGATGTGGCCGCCCCCCGTCTTCCCGGTGGGGAAGTCCAAGACGGTGGGGAAGGGCTGGACCTCGAGGCTTGCGAGCTTCCAAGGCTTGGAGATGGGGATGACCTCGGCCACCCCCGGCAAAGCCCGGAAGTGCTCCATGAGCTCGGGGGTGGGTCCCCGGCCGATGGCCCCCACCAGGGTGGTCTCCACCCCCTGGGAGATGTGGGGCCGGTAGCCCACCTTCTCAATTTCCCGGACGACCTCTTGAAGCTCCGCCTCCGTGTACCCCCGCTTCATCACGATCAGCATGGCTTCCCTCCCAAAACTGTGGGCGCCCCCTTTTTGGGGGCGCCCTTTAGGGTGAAGGCCTACGCAGGCCAAAGGGCGCCCCCGGCGGGATAATAAAAGCCGAACGGGCGCCCCCAGCTCCGCATAGTTGCTACAAGCTTAGGCCGAGGGGGCCATCTTCGTCAAGCACCTCCACCCTCGCCCCCACGGGATCCCGGAAGGTGCCCTTGGGCACGCCCTTTGGGGCGAGGAGGGCGTAGCCCAAAAGCCCCGTGGCCCCTTGGGGGGCCAGGCGCCTCCCGGCCCAGGTGTTCGCCCCCATGTGGTGGTGGTACCCGTCCCAGGCGAAGAAGAGGGCCCCGGGGTAGGTGCGCAGGGTGACGGCCATCTTAAGCTTCCCGGCGAAGAAGGCCTCGGCCTCGGCAAGGTCCCTGACGTGCAGGTGGAGGTGGCCCAGGAGGGTTTCCGGGGGAAGGGGGGCGGGCTTAGGGTTCTCGGCGAGGAGGCTTTCCAGGTCCAAGGGGGCGGTGAACATTAGGGGGTCCTCTGGCCACTCCCCTCGGGCGCGGTCCCGGTAGAGCTCCAGGCCGTTGCCCTCCGGGTCGCGGAAGTAGAGGGCCTCGGAGACCCCGTGGTCCGCGGCCCCCTCAAACCGGGCCCCCGCCTGCAGAAGCCTGCGGAAGACCCCGGCCAGGCTCTTGCGGTCGGGCAGGAGGAGGGCGAAGTGGTAGAGGCCCACCGAGGGATAGGGGCGGAGGGGAGCCTCAGGGTCGTGGATGAGATCCAGAAAAAAGCCGCGGTCCTCCGGGTAGAGGCGATAGCGGGGCGGCCTGGCCTCTTCCTTAAGGCCCAGCAGGTCGCGGTAGAAGGCCCGGTGGGCCTCGAGGTCCCGCACCCTGAGGGCGAGGCCGAGAAGCCGCCTCACGGCCGTATCTCCCCCTCCATCCTCCTCAGGCCCCAAAGGTAGGCCCCCACCGGAGGCACGTGGAGGAGGAGCAGGGCGGCCCGGGTATCGGGGCGCGGGGCGGCGACAACGGGTGGGGGAAGCAGGAAGGCCAGGCCCACGAAGAGGGAAAAGGCCCGGGGATTCCGCCTCCGCAGGGGGAGGTAGAGGGCGAACCCGAGGAGCATGGGCACCGCCGTGAACAGGACCACCGAGGCCAGGTTCACCTCCTGCGGGGCCTGCCCCGGAGGCACCACCCGGAAGGGCACCCCTAGGGCCCGGGCCAGGCCGTAGAGGGAGGCGTTGGCCAGGAGGGGCCGAGCCCCATCTAGACCCCCACGGCCTCCTTCGCCGCCACCAGCTCCGTGTCCACGCTGAAGCGCACCTCCTCGCCCACGAGAAGCCCCCCGGTCTCCAGGGGCATGTTCCAGGTGAGGCCGAAGTCCTTGCGGTTCAGCTTTCCCTCAAAGTGGGCGGCGATCCTCTCGTTGCCCCAGGGGTCCTTGGCCGGGCCGTGGGTTTCCACCTCAAAGACCAGGGGCCGGGTCACGCCCCGGAGGGTGACCTCCCCTTCTACCCGGTAACGGCCCTCCCCCAGGGGGGTGATCCTCTCGCTCTTGAACACGATCTCCGGATGGTGGGCCACGTCCAGGAAGTCCGGGGAGCGGAGGTGGTTGTCCCGGTCGGCCACGCCGGTGTGGATGCTGGCCGCGTCCAGGCGGGCCTCCACCCGGAGGGGCCTACCCTCTTCGTCCGTCTCCACGTACCCTTCCTTGAGGTTGATTGTCCCCTTCACCGTGGCGATCATCATATGCCGCACGGCGAACTCCACGCTGGTGTGGGCGGGATCCAGGTTCCAACGCATGGTTGCCCTCCTTGGGCCCTCGGGCCCAGGGCTACAATAACTCAAGCGCTATGTTATGTCAATCGCTATGAGGATAGTAACATGGGCGGAAGCCCAGCCCCAGGGCCTGGGCGAAGGCCTTGAGGCCGAGGCGGTCGGGCTCCTCCAGGTGGTAGCGGAAGTTCCAGAGGTAGTGCAGGAGGAGGGCGGGGTGGACCCCGAGGCGGCGGGCCTCGGCCTGGGCCACCTCCTCCAGGCGGCCGATCCCCTGGGCCCGGGCCCTTCTTAAGGCCTCCACCACCCCCTGGGGCGGCGGCTTGTCCTTGGGGTAGGCCCAGACGGCGAAGACGAAGGGGAGGTGGGTTCTGCGGAACCAGGCCATGGCCAGGTCTGTGACCTGGACCTCCCCGAAGCGGGTGGGGAGGGCATGAGGGGTTTCGGGGACCGCCTCGAGGAGGCCCGCGTAGGCCTGGATGGCCCGGTCCCCGATGAGGAGGACGCCGTCGTAGGCCTCCAAAAGCTCCAGCCCCCCCTGGACCCGGGCGTAGGCGGGCCCCGCCCCGGCCTCCTCCAGGAGGAGGCGGAGCAAGGCCACGCTGGTGGCGCTCTCTGTGGTCAGGGCCACCCGCCTGAGGGCCTCGAGGGGCTTTTTATGGAATAGAGTCACCGAATACACCGGTCCGAGGACGGCCACGGAGAAGTCGGGGAGGAGGCCCAAGCCCTCCTGGTGGCGCAGGTAGAAGTGGCTGGAGGCCAGGGAAAGCCCCACCTCCCCGGTGAGGAGCATGCGGTTGAGCCCCGTGGGGGGGGCGCGGACCACCCGGAAGCCCTCGGCCTTCAGGAAGTGGACCAGGGGGGCGACGTTGGCGTAGGGGGGAAAGCCTACGGCGTAGGCCACGGCTCCGCCTAGGCCACGGCGTCCCAAACCCGCACCTCCCGGTAGAGGGCGTCCCGCTCCACCGGGAGGCGGCCCGCCTTCCGGATGATCCGGGCCAGGGCCTCCTTGGTCAGGCCCTGGGGCGTGGGGCTTCCCGCCATGTGGACGATCCTCTCCTCTATGAGGGTGCCGTCGATGTCCGTGACCCCCCAGTCCAGGGAGACCTGGGCGAGTTCAGGGGTCAGGGTGGCCCAGTAGCCCTTGATGTGGGGGAAGTTGTCCAGGTAGAGGCGGGCCACGGCCAGGTTCCTGAGGTCGTCCAACCCCGTGGTGAACTCCCTTTTGCCGAGCTCCCGGGCGAGCTGGTTCCCGTCGGGCTGGAAGGCCAGGGGGATGAAGCTCATGAAGCCCCCTGTTTCGTCCTGGAGCCGCCTTAGACGCTCCATGTGGTCCAGGCGCTCCTCGAGGGTCTCTATGTGCCCGTAGAGCATGGTGGCGTTGGTGGGGAGGCCGAGCTCGTGGGCGGTGCGGTGGACCTCAAGCCACCCCTCCGCCGAGACCTTGGCCCGGGCAATCCTCCGCCGCACCCTCTCGGCGAAGATCTCCGCCCCGCCCCCCGGCATGGCGTCCAGGCCCGCTTCCTTGAGGGCCATGAGCACCTCCCGGTAGGGGAGGCGGGCGATCTTGGAAAAGTGGTGGATCTCCGCTGCGGTCCAGGCCTTGACCTGGACGCCGGGGAAGCTCTCCTTCAGGGCCCGCACCAGGTCCAGGTAGTACTGGAAGGGCCTTTTGGGGTGGTGGCCTGCCGTGAGGTGGATCTCCGTGAGGCCGGGCTGGTAGCGCTCCCGCACCCAGGCCACCACCTCCTCCACGTCAAAGTCCCAAGCCCCCTCCTCTCCGAAGCGCCGCTGGAAGGCGCAGAAGGTGCACCCCACGTAGCAGATGTTGGTCTGGGAAACCCGTATGGAGTGGACGAAATAGGTTTTGTGGCCGTGTTTCCTCTCCCGCACCAGGTTGGCGAGGCGCATGAGGGCGGGAAGGTCCCGGGTCTCGTAGAGCACGAGCCCGTCCTCAAAGGAAAGCCTTTTCCCCTCCTGCACCTTTTCGGCGATGGGCAGGAGGCGGGGGTCCCGGATCCCTCTCACGCCCCGGAGTCTACTCCCCGGCAAAGCGCCTGACCAGGGCCTCCACCTCTTTCCTCCGCCCCCCTACGCTTCTCTCGGGGAGGAGGTTCCTGAGGTAGCGGTCGGTGAGGAGCAGGTCCACGTAGGGGTAGACGGTGGCGGCCATGACCGCGTCCAGGAGGTCGGAGGGGCGGGGCTTCCTGGTGGGGTCCGAGGCCATCCGGGCAAGGAGGCGGGCAAGGAGGCGGGTGAAGGGGACCTCCTTGAGCCCGGTCCGGGCCCGGACCTCCCTTAGGGCGGCCTCGAGGGCCTCCCCGTAGGAGAGCCCCCTCAAGCCCTCCAAGAGGCCCTGGAAGGGGGAGAGGTCGGCGGGCACTTCCCACGCCTCTCCCCGGAAGAGAAGGTCCTCCCGGAAAAGCCCCCGCTCCTGCCTAAGGGCCACCTCCTGCCAGGGCCGGACCCAGTAGCCCCCCGAGAGGGCGGCGAACACCTCCTTTAAGGCCGGGAGGAGGTAGCCCGCCTTGGCCTCGAGGCCCCGTTGGGGGAAGAGGGTTTCCAGGACGTGAAAGGGGCTAGGCGGGGCCAAGGCTTTGCCCTGCATGGCCTTTAGGAGCTTCCCGAAGGCCTCGTGCCCCTTTTGGCCCAGGAGGTGCTTGGCCATGCGGCTGGCGTAGTTCTGGTCCAGGTAGACGAGCACCTAGTCCTTGGCGAGCCAGAGGGCGGCGGAGAGGAGGGCCACGCCCCCGGCGAAGAGGAGCAGGTCCAGGGCGGTTTCGGGCTTGAAGGCCAGGGCCTGTTCAAAGAACTTCACCACCAGGACCATGACGATCACCTGGCCCAGTTTGGCCTTCAGGTCCCCGAGGCTTCCCACCGCTAAGGCGTTCCCTGGGGGCAGGTCCAGCTTCCGCACGAAGAGCTCAAAGAGCCCCAGGCTGAAGAGGAGGAAGACGGCGGAGAGGAGGGCCAGATCCACCGCCCCCACGAGCCGGGGTAGGGCCTTCCCCAAAGGCTCCCCCCAGGCGGCCCAGGCCTCGGCCAGGGCGCGGTAGGCGAAGTAGGCCGAGCCCAGGAAAAGCCCCACCACCGGGAGGAGGACGACGAACCTTAAGGGGAGGAGGAAGGCCTCCGGCCTCATGGCACGTAGAGGGCGGCGGGTGGGGTGCCGGTGGAGGCCCGCTCCACCAGCACGGGCTCAAACCGCACCTCCCGGGGCGGGCCCTGGTAGCCTCGCATCCTTTCCAGGAGGAGCTGGGCGGCCCTCGCCCCCATGGCCTCCACCGGCTGGGCGATGGTGGAAAGCCCCACCTCTTCCGCAAAGGGGTGGCCGTCAAACCCCAGGACCCGCACCTCCGTGCCCAGGGTAAGGCCCAGGCGCTCCGCTTCCTCCAGAACCCCGAGGGCCACCTGGTCCGCCCCGGCGAAGATGTTGAGAGGGGGAGAGGCCTTCTCCAGGAAGTGCCGTAGGGCCAGGCGGCCCCCTTCCGGCGAAAGGCGGGTCACGTAGAGCTGTTCCTCGGAGAAGGGGCGGCCTGCCGCCCTTAGGGCCTCTTGGAAGCCCGCCATCCGTTCGGCGAAGACCGTGTGGCGGAAGGCCCGGTCCGGTTCTTCCTCCACCTTGATGGCGAAGACGGTCCCGGGGTAGCGGGCCAGGTACGCCCCGGCCAGCCTCCCCCCCAGGGCGTTGTCCAGATACACGGAGTCGTACCGGGGGTTTTTGGCGTCCACCAGGACCACCGGCCGGTCCGTGGGCAGGCGCCCCTCCTCGAAGTGCTCCGTCAGGTCGTAGGAGGCCAGGATGAGGCCATCGGTGAGGTAGGCTAGGGTGGTGCTCTCCAGGTACCGCCTGAGCCGGGCCTGGGAGAGGATGGGGAAGAGGGCCAGGTCGTAGCGCTTCTCCAACAAGACGCTCTCTATGCCCTCCACAAGCCGGCGGTAGAACTCCGTGGCCACGAAGGGTAGGAGGGCGCTCACGGTGTAGCTGCGGCCCCCGGCGATGCGGCGGGCGTGGGGGTTGGGGGTGTAACCCAGCTCCTCCACCGCCCGAAGAACCCTCGCCCGGGTCTCTGGGCGCACCGAGGGGTGGTTGTTCAAAACCCGGCTCACGGTCCCCAGGCCCACCCCGGCCCGGGCGGCCACCTCGTGGATGGTCGGTTTCTTTTTCATGGCCCTTCGGTCCCCTTGTGGAAGCGCTTCATGGAAACTTCCACCCTCAGGATAGGCCAAGGCGCGGCCTTTTGCAAGAATGGGGGCGTGGAATGGATCCTCCTGGCCTACCTCCTGGGCTCCTTGGTCGGGGGGCTTCTCCTCTTCCCCGAGGTGCGGGAGTGCGACCTCCCAGGGGGTTCGGGGGTCTACCGCAGGAAGGGCCCTTGGGCGGCCCTCCTGGTGGTGCTCTGGGACGTGGGCAAGGGGGTTCTGGCCGCGCTTCTCACCCCCCTTGCCTGGCGTCCCCTGGCGGCGGGGGCGGTGGTGGCGGGACACACCTGGCCCCTCTTCTTCCGCTTTCGGGGCGGGGGGGGTATCGCCCCTTCCCTGGGCTACTTCCTGGCCTGGTTTCCCCGGGAGACCCTCCTGGCCACCGGCCTGGGCCTCCTCGTGGCCGGCCTTTACCATTTCCTCTATTGGGGAAGGCGGCAAAAGGGCATCTACCCCATCCCCTTCGGCGCTCTTTTCGGCTACCTGGCCCTTTGCCTCCTGGTCCCCGGCGAGGGGCGGCTTGGGGCCTTGCTGGCCGCAGGGGTGGTGGGGGTGCGGGGCCTGCAAATCCTTCGGGGAAGGTGGTAGCTTTAGGGCATGAAGATCCTGCGCTTCAACGGCGGGAGATGGGGCGTCCTGGAGGGGGAGATGGTCTTGGAGACGGACGGCCCCGGCGGAAACCCCACGGGCAGAAGGTATGACCTGGCCTCCCTTCGCCTGCTCCCCCCGGCCACGCCCACCAAGATCGTCTGCGTGGGGCGGAACTACCGGGAGCACATCAAGGAGATGGGCCACGACTTCGGCGAGGACCTGCCCAAGGAGCCAGGCCTCTTTCTGAAGGCCCCCAATACCCTGGCCCACCCGGGCAATCCCATGGACCCCTGGAACACCGCAGAGCCCGTTCCCTACCCCTTCTTCACCGAGGAGCTCCACTACGAGGGGGAGCTTGCGGTGGTGGTGGGGGACCGGCTCCGGAACGTCCCTCCGGAGAAGGCCCTGGACCACGTCCTGGGCTACACCATTGCCGTGGACCTTACCGCCCGGGATGCCCAGAGGAAGGACCTGCAGTGGGTGCGGGCCAAGAGCGCGGACAAGTTCCTGCCCCTGGGCCCTTGGATTGAAACCGACCTGGAGCCGCAGAACACCTGGGTCCGCACCTACGTGAACGACGAGCTACGCCAGGAGGGGCACACCTCGCAGATGATCTTCAGCGTGGCGGAGATCCTCGCCTACATCTCCAGTTTCATGACCCTCGAGCCCCTGGACGTGGTCCTCACGGGAACCCCTTCCGGGGTGGGGGCCCTCTCCCCCGGGGACCGGGTGGAGGTGGCCGTGGAGGGCATCGGTACCCTCCACACCCGCATCGGGCCCAAGGAGGAAAGGCCGTGGTGAGGGTTCTGGACCTGCGCTTCCAGGGGGTGGAGCGGGTCATCGCCAGCTTCCTCCTAAGGTCCCGGGAGGGGCCCATTCTCATAGAGACCGGGCCGGAGAGCACCTATCCCCGCCTCGAGGCGGCCCTGAAGGCGGAAGGGGTCCTTCCCGAGGAGGTGCGCCACGTCTTCGTGACCCACATCCACCTGGACCACGCGGGGGCCGCCTGGCGCTTCGCCGCGCAGGGGGCTACGGTCTACGTCCACCCCAAGGGGGCTCCCCACCTGGTGGACCCCTCGAGGCTCCTCGCCTCCGCCGAGAGGATCTACGGGGACGGGCTCAGGGCCCTCTGGGGCGAGGTGCGGGGGATCCCTGAGGAGAGGGTGCGGGCCCTGGCCGACGGGGAGCGGGTCAGGTTCGGAGACGTAGAGGTCCAGGCTGTGGAGACGCTAGGCCATGCCGTGCACCACCACGCCTACCGGGTGGGGGAGGTGCTCTTCACCGGGGATATCGCCGGGGTGCGCATCGCCCCGGGCCCTGTCCTTCCCCCCACCCCGCCTCCCGACATCCACCTGGAGAGCTGGTACGCTTCCTTGGACCGAATCCGGGTCCTTCGCCCCCGTGCCCTTTACCTTACCCACTTCGGGGCCTATGAGGATGTGGAGGCCCACCTTTCCGCCCTGCGCCTGTTGCTGGAGGAGTGGGCAGGCTGGACCCTCGCCCGGCTTAGGGAGGGGTTGGACCTGGAAGCCATGACCCAGCGCTTTGAGGCCTACTGGCGGGAGGCCCTGCGCCGGGCGGGGGTAGGGGAGGAGGGGATGCGCCTTTATGGGCTGGCCGATCCTCCCTTCATGAACCTCCAGGGCCTGGTGCGCTACTGGCAGAAGCACCACCCTGAGGCCTTGGGAGGCTAGATGGGGCCCTTTCCCCTGGGCCGCCCGGCCCGATTGGCCGTCTTCGCCTCGGGCCGGGGGACGAACCTCGAGGCCCTCCTCGAGGCCTTCCCCAAGGGGCACCCTCTGGGGGAGGTGGTTCTGGTCCTCTCCGACAACCCCGAGGCCTACGCCCTGGAACGGGCCAGGAGGCGCGGGGTAGAGGCCGTGGCCCTTCCCTGGCAGGGACGGCGGGCCTTTGAGGGGGAGGCCTTGGCCCTCCTGGAGGCGCGGCGGGTGGACCTCGTCCTCCTCGCGGGGTTCATGCGCCTCCTTTCTGCCCAGTTCGTGGGGGTCTGGTACGGCCGCCTCCTCAACCTCCACCCCTCCCTTCTCCCCGACTACCCCGGGCTTCGGGTCCACGAGCGGGTCCTCGCCGCGGGGGAGCGGCAGACGGGCTCCACGGTCCACTTCGTAGACCAGGGCATGGACACCGGCCCCATCCTCCTCCAGGGGCGGGTGCCCGTCCTCCCCGGGGACACGCCGGAGACCCTGGAGGCCCGGGTCCTGCGCCTGGAGCACCGCCTCTACCCCAAGGCGGTCCGCCTCCTCCTCCGGGGGCTTGCCTTTCCCCCGCCTTCCGACCTAAAAGGGAGGCTTGGGGAGGAGGCCGCCGGAGCCTTCCTAGCCCTCTCCCCCCGGGACAAGCCCCTCTACCTTCGGGCCTGGGCCCTCCTCCGGGCCTGGGGGCGGGAGGACCTGGTCCCCGCCGCCTTTCTGGGGCGGGCGGGGGTCTGGGGGCGGGCCGCCTTCCTCGCCGCCCACCTCCTTGCCGGGGCCGACCCGGTCCTCCGGGAGGAGGTGGCGACGCTTCCCCCGGAGGTGCGGGCCCGGGTGGAGGGGGCCTTGCGGGTAGAATCCTCGCCATGAGGGTCCTGGTGGTGGGAAGCGGGGGCCGGGAGCACGCCCTCCTTTGGAAGGCGGCCCAAAGCCCCCTGGTGAAGCGGCTCTACGCCGCCCCCGGCAACGCCGGCATGGAGGCCTTGGCCGAGCTCGTCCCTTGGGGCGGGGATGTGGAGGCCTTGGCG
Source organism: Thermus islandicus DSM 21543 (assembly GCF_000421625.1). NCBI lineage: Bacteria > Thermotogati > Deinococcota > Deinococci > Thermales > Thermaceae > Thermus > Thermus islandicus. The sequence continues at coordinate 163,812 of NZ_ATXJ01000003.1, forward strand.
GAGTGGGCCTTCTCCGAAGGCATTGACCTTGCCCTGGTGGGCCCCGAGGCCCCCCTGGTGGAGGGGATCGCCGACGCCTTCTTGGAGCGGGGCCTCCTGGTCTTCGGCCCTACGCAGAAGGCCGCCATGATTGAGGGCTCCAAGGCCTTTGCCAAGGGCCTCATGGAGCGGTACGGCATCCCCACGGCGCGCTACCGGGTGTTCCAGGAGCCTTTGGAGGCCCTGGAGTACCTCGAGGCCGTGGGGGTGCCGGTGGTGGTCAAGGACTCTGGGCTCGCCGCGGGGAAGGGGGTCACGGTGGCCTTTGACCTCCACACGGCCAAGCAGGCGGTGGCCAACATCCTGAACCGGGCCGAGGGGGGAGAGGTGGTGATAGAGGAGTACCTGGAGGGCGAGGAGGCTACCGTCTTGGCCTTGACCGATGGGGAAGAGATCCTTCCCCTTCTCCCTTCCCAGGACCATAAGCGGCTTTTGGACGGGGACCAGGGCCCCATGACGGGGGGGATGGGGGCGGTGGCCCCCTACCCCATGCCCCCTGAGACCCTTAAGCGCGTGGAGGAGGAGATCCTTAGGCCTCTCCTGAGGGGTCTGAGGGCCGAGGGGGTGGTCTACCGGGGCGTGGTGTACGCCGGCCTCATGCTCACCCGGGAGGGCCCCAAGGTGCTGGAGTTCAACGCCCGCTTTGGCGACCCTGAGGCCCAGGCCGTCCTGCCCCTTTTGGAAAGCGACCTGGTGGAGCTCGCCCTTAAGGTGGCCGAGGGACGGCTTGCGGGGACGAGGCTTTCCTGGAAGGAGGGGGCCGCGGCCTGCGTGGTCCTGGCCGCCCCGGGCTACCCCGAAAGCCCCAGGAAGGGGATCCCCCTAGAGGTGCCCGAGCCCCCGGAGGGGGTTCTGGTCTTCCACGCCGGGACGAGGCGGGAGGCGGGGAGGCTCGTGAGCGCCGGGGGGCGGGTCCTGAATGTGGTGGGTCTGGGGCGGGACCTGGGAGAGGCCCTGGAGCGGGCCTACCGCTTCATCCCCGAGGTCCATTTCCCCGGGGTGGTCTACCGCAGGGACATCGGCTATAGGGCCCTCAGAGGCTCCAGGGCCTGAGCCCCTCCGCCGCCCGCCGTTCCGCCAGGCGCGCCCCCTCGAGGGTGCGCACCCCCGCCGCCTCCAGAAGGGGGAGGAGGTGGCGGAAGACCTCGGCCACCAGCCGGGCGTCCCCGAGGGCGGTGTGCCGCCCCAGGAGGGGGATCCCGAAGCGCGCCGCCAGGGCCTCGAGGCGGGGGTCGGCGCCGGGGAGGAGGAAGCGGGCGAGGAGGTAGGTGTCCAGGAGGGGGAACCTCTTAAGGGCCGGAAGGAAGGCCAGGTCCACGTGGGCCTGGTGGGCGAGGAGGACCGTGCCCTGGAGGAAGGCGAGGAAGGGGGGGAGGGCCTCCTTCAGGGTGGGCCTGCCCTTCAAGGCCTCGCGGCTCAGGCCGTGGAGGGCCTGGGCTTCCCTCCTCACGGGGCGGCCCGGGTCCAGGAGGAGCTCCAGCTCCGGCCCGAGCCTTCCTCCCACCAGCCGCACCGCCCCCAGGGCCACGGGCCGGTCCCGGGTGGGGTCCAAGCCGGTGGCCTCCAGGTCTATGGCGGTATAGGCGAGGGCCTCGAGGGGCGTCTTGGGGCTCATCTGAGGCCAAAGCGCAGGCGCAGGTGCCCTTGGGCCGTCCGCACCGCCCGGAAGGCCTCCAGGGCCCGGCGCCTCTCCAGGGGGGAAAGGGCCTTGGGGGAGAGGGCCCCTTGCCCCTTGAGCTCTGCCCGGAGCCTGAGGCGGAAGAAGAGGCCGAACCCTTCCCCCAGGAGCTCGGCCATCTCTGCGCTCAGGGCCCCCTTCCCGGAGGCCGCCTTCAGCCGGTCCAGGGTGTGCCGTTCGGGGCTTCCGGTGTAGACGGCGTAGAAGCGGGCCAGGAGCACGATGGGGAAGAGGCCGTGCCGCTTGGGCTCCAGGGAGGGGGGCAGGCGCCCGAAGGGGGTGGAGGGCGGGGGGAAGGCCAGGGCGGAGCGGGCCAGGTGGTGGAGGAAGACCCCCTTTTGTGCCTGGGCGAGGAGCTCGGCCTCGAGGGGCCTCAGGTCCAACTCCCCACCTACCTGGCGTAGGTCCAGGAAGGTCTGGGCCTTGAGGAGGGCCTCAGGCTCGGGGGCTTCGGTCCAGCCTCGCATGGCCCTCCGGAAACCCTCGAGGCTCATGTGGAGGCGGGTGGCCATGTAGCCCCCAGGACAGGGGGGAAACCCGGCTTCCAAGAGCCCCCCCACCACCCGTTCGGCCAGGGCCTCAAAGTAGGGTTCATGCCCCTCCTCGGCGTAGAGGAGGGCGTTGTCCTGGTCCGTGAGGAGGGCCTGCTCCCGCCTCCCCTCGGAGCCCAGAACCAGAAAGGCGTAGGGGGTGGGGGGCGGGCCCAGGGTCCTTTCCGCCTCGGCCAACAGCCTCCGTACCAGGGCGTCGTTGAGGCCCGCCACCAGCCGGCCGATCTCCAGGGCCCCCGCCCCCGCCTCCAGGAGGCTTTGCACGAGCCCGGCCACCTCCCTGGCGTAGCCCTCCAGGACCAGGCCCTCAATGCGCCGGAGGAGGAGGAGGGGGAGTTGGGCCTCCTGCCGCACCAGATCGGTGTGGGTCACCATCCCCACCACCTTCCCCCCCTCCAGGAGGGCCAGGTGGTGGATCCCCCGCTCCACCATGAAGGCCACCGCCTCGAGGAGGGGCGTCGTTCGGGGGAGGGCGAGGAGGGGAAAGGAGGCGGCCTCGGCCAGGGGCGCCTCCAGGGGCCTGCCCTCCGCCACCCACCGCCTCAGGTCCCGGTCGGTGAAGATGCCCGGGGGGTCTCCCTCCACCAGGAGGCTGGAGACCCCGTGGGCCTGCATCCGGGCCGCCGCCTCCCGCACGCTCAGGCTCCTCGGAGCCCAAAGGGGAGCGCGGGTGGCCAGGGCCCCCACGGGGAGGAAGGCCCCGGCCCCCGGCGCCCCTTCCCTAGTCCCCTCCGCCCAGGTGGAGGCGACGTTCCACCTCCAGGTACTTCTCCTCGGCCTCCTTCTCCTGGGTGACCAAGGAGACGAGCCAGCCCGCCAGGAAGCCCAGGGGGATGGAGACGATCCCCGGGTTCTTCAAGGGGAAGATGGGGGCGGCGTTCTTGAGGATGTCCACCTGGACGGTGGGGGAGAGGTAGATGAGAACCACGGCGGAGAGGGTTCCCACCAGGATGGCCGCCACCGCTCCGGCGGTGGTGAAGCCTCTCCAGAAGACCGAGTAGACGATGGCGGGCAGGTTGCCGCTTGCGGCGATGGCAAAGGCCAGGCCCACGGTGAAGGCCACGTTTTGCCCCTTAAACACAATCCCGAGCAGGATGGCCAGGGCGCCCAGGAGAAGGGTGGCGATCCGGGCGACCCGGAGCTGCTCCGTCTCCGGGGCGTGGCCCCCGCGGATCACGTTGACCCAGAGGTCGTGGGAGAGGGCGGCGGCCCCGGAGAGGGTGAGGCCGGCCACCACGGCCAGGATGGTGGCGAAGGCCACCGCGGCGATGAAGCCCAGGAAGGGCGTTCCCCCAAGGACCTCGGCCAGGAGGGGGGCGGCCATGTTCCCCCCCTTGTCAATGGCCTTGATGGGATCGGGCCCCACGAGGACCATGGCCCCGAAGCCGATCACGAAGGTGAGGAGGTAGAAGAACCCGATGAAGAGCGTGGCCCAGGTGACCGAGGTCCGGGCGGCCTTGGCGTCGGGGACGGTGTAGAAGCGCATAAGGATGTGGGGTAGGCCCGCGGTGCCCAGCATGAGGGCAAGCCCCAGGGAGACGGTGTCTATGGGATTGGCTACCAACTTGCCCGGGGCGAGCACCTGGTCCCCGTACTTGAGGGCCGCCTCATGGAAGAGGGCGATGGGGTTGAGGCCAAAGCGGGCGAGGACCAAAAGGGCGAGGAGGAAGGCCCCACCCAGGAGGAGGACGGCCTTGACGATCTGCACCCAGGTGGTGGCCACCATGCCCCCAAAGAGGACGTAAAGGATCATCACCACCCCCACGAGGACGACGGCAGCCTCGTAGGGGATGCCGAAGAGGAGCTTGATCAGGTTGCCCGCCCCCACCATCTGGGCGATGAGGTAGAGGGCCACCACCGTCAGGGTGCTGATGGCGGCAGCGCTCCGCACCGGCACCTGGCGCAGGCGGTAGGCCACCACGTCGGCGAAGGTGTACTTGCCCAGGTTGCGGAGGGGCTCGGCGATGAGGAACATGACCACCGGCCAGCCCACCAGAAAGCCGATGGAGTAGAGGAGGCCGTCAAACCCCGAGAGGGCCACGAGCCCGGCGATGCCGAGGAAGCTCGCTGCCGACATGTAGTCCCCGGCCAGGGCCAGGCCGTTTTGGAACCCGGTGATGCTCCGCCCGGCGGCGTAGAAGTGCTCCGTGGTCTTGGTCCTCTTCGCCGCCCAGTAGGTGATCCCTAGGGTGAGGGCGATGAAGAGGAAGAAGAAGAGGATGGAAACGGGGTTGGGTTGGCCAAGCGCGGTCGTGGGCATGCTTCACCTCCCGAGGATCCGCTTCACCCGCTCGTCGTAGTAGGCATTGGCCCAGCGGGTGTAGATCCAGTTGAGCACCCAGGCGGAAACGATAACCAAGGCCCCAAGGAGGATGCCCCAGCTGAGGCCGGGGACGATCTGGCTCCCCATGAACCCCTTGGCGTAGGCCACGAGGAGGACGAAGCCCAGGTAGATGAGGAGCATGGCTCCGGTCAGGATGAGGGCCATGCGCCACCGTTCGGCCACGAGGGCCTCCAGCTCCTTTTCCTGCATTCTCCACCTCCCCCCGCTAGGCCTGGCCGCAGGGCCCTGCCCCTAAGCGGTCTTTCCCGGCCTAGCGGTTAGCCCTGAGGGTAGGTGGGGGGAGGGGGGATTGTCAAGAAAAGGGCCCTTTCCCGGGGACGGCGAAAGAGGGGCTTTTATTCCCTATTGCCTTTGGTTTCTGCGCTTAAGACCTCGCGGGAACGTGCTACCGGGGCCCCCAGGCGGGCCCAAGCCCGCATGGGGTAGGATTACTCCTCGAGCCCCGAGGTGTCCCCCGGGTCCTGGCCCAAGAGCTCGGCCTTGAGGAGGCGCCTTAGGATCTTGCCGCTCCGCGTGCGGGGGAGGCGCTCGGCGAAGACCACCCTGGGGGGAGGGATGGGGCCCAGATTCTTGGTGAGGTGGGCCTTGAGCTTTTCCGCCAGAAGGGGCTTCAGCTCCTCGGGCAGGGCCTTGACCCGGGGTACCACGAAGACCACCAGCTCCTCCCCCTCGGGGCCGGGGAGGCCTATGGCGGCAGCCTCGGCCACCTGGGGGTGGCTGAGGAGGACGGCCTCCACCTCCGCCGTCCCTAGGCGGGCCTCGCCCACCTTGATCATCTCCTCCGTCCGGCCCAGGATCTGGAAGTAACCCTCCTCGTCCATCACCGCCAGGTCCCCGGTCCAGTAGAGGCCGCCCCGCCAGGGCCCCTCTCCGTCCAGGAGGCCCACCATCTGGGCCGGGCCTGCCCGGAGGAGGACGAGGTGGCCCTTGGCCCCGGGGGGGAGGACCTCCCCCCGCTCGTCCACCACCCGGGCCTCCACCCCGGGAAGGGGTACCCCCACGAACCCGGGCTTGGCGGGCACCCCCAAGGGGGTGGCCAGGGCCGGGGCCCCGAGCTCCGTCTGCCACCAGTTGTCCAGGGGCCAGGCGAGGTGGTCCCGCGCCCAGTGCCAGACCTCGGGGTGGAGGGCCTCCCCCACGCTCCCCACCAGCCTTAGCCCCGTGGGCCGGGCCTCCCCGTGGCGCCTCAGGGCAGCGAGGAAGGCGGGGGAGGTGAGGAGGAGGTCCACCCCTAAGGTCCGCATCCGCTCGTAGAAGGCGGCGGGGCTCGGGTGGTCGGGGCGGTCCTCCAGGAGGAGGCTCGTCCCCCCCAGGAACAGGGGGGCGTAGAGGCCGAAGGAGTGGCCCACGATCCAAAAGAGGTCCGCGGTGGTGTGGAAGAGCTCCCCAGGCTTCAGGTCAAAGAGGTAGCGCAGGGCCCAGGCCACCCCCACCATGTACCCCCCGTGGCCGTGGAGGATGCCCTTGGGCTTCCCCGTGGAGCCGGAGGTGTGGAGGAGGAAGAGGGGGTGGTCGGCGGGGAGGGGGAGGGGCTCGGCGGGCCTCGCCTCCAGGGCCCTTTCCAAAAGCTCCCCCGTGCCCCTCGGGGCCCAGAGGACCTCGAGGCCGAGCCCCCGGGTCGCCTCCTCCACCAGGGGCCGCAAGGGGACGGGCTGGCCCCGGCGGTAGTAGCGGTCCGCGGCCACAAGGAGCCTGGCCTGGGAGGCCTTAAGCCTCTCCCGCAGGGCCTCCGGGCCCAGGCCCACCGGCAGAGCCACGTGGACCGCCCCGATCCGGGCCGCGGCCAAGGCGGCGAGGGCCGCCTCCAGCCCCGTGGGCAGGTAGAGGGCCACCCGGTCCCCGGGCCGCACCCCCAGGCTGAGGAAGAGGCCTGCGAGGCGCGCCGAGAGCTCCCCCACCTCCCGGTAGGTCCACTTGGAGAGCCCTCCCTCCCCGTCCAGGACCACAAGGGCCACCTGCCTGGCCCTTGCCGGCAGGTGGCGGTCCAGGGCGTTGAGGGCGGCGTTGGTGAGCCCCCCTCGGAACCAGAGCCGGCTTTCGGGGTCAAAGGCCTGCTCCCAGGGCCGGAACCAGTGGAACTCCCGGGCGAAGCCTCCAAAGAAGCCCTCTGGGTCCTGGAGGCTTTCCCGGTAGGCCTCCGCATACCCTCGGAGGTTCGCTCCCTGACGGAGGGCTTCCGGGGCCTCGAGGGGGGCGGGGCTCTCCAGGGGCCTAGGGGCCTCGGGGAGGCGCACCACAGGCGCCTCCGGGCGCAGGTGGGGGGTAACCTGGGCCACCTCCAGGAGGGCCCGGGCCAGCCTGGGGAAGGCGAAGGGGAAGCGGCGGGTGGGCACCTTGACCCCGATGGCCCCCACCAACCTGCCCTCGGGGTCAAAGAGGGGGGCGGCGATCCCCGAAACCCCCAGGGCGTACTCCTCCATCTCCACCGCGAGCCCGCTCTCCCGCACCCGCCTGAGCTCCGCCTCCAGGGCCTCGGGGTCGGTGAGGGTGAAGGGGGTCTTGGGGGTGAGGGGGGGCAGGGGAAAGGGCCCGAAGGCCAGGAGGACCTTGCCCAGGGCCAGGGCGTGCCACTCGGGGGGGAAGCTTTCCCCCAGGGGGTGGGGCTGGCCCTGCCGCCCCCGGGTCCTGAGCCTCGGCCCCTCCGGCCCCAGGAGGAGGAGGTAGGAGCGTTCCCCCGTGCGCAGGTAGACCTCCTCCAGGGCCTCCTCGAGGGGGTAGGGCAGGGGCGGGGCCTTGGGGGACGGGCCCGGGATGGGCCGGTACCCCCGCTCCCCCTTGACGGCAAAGCCCGCCTCCACCAGGCTGTTGAGGAGGGCGTAGGCGGCGGAGAGGCTGCGCCCCAGGTGACGGGCCACCTCCTTGGCCCCGACCCCTTCGGGGTGCTCCGCCAGGTAGGCCAGGGCCTTGAGGGCGGCCTGAACGGTGGCGAGGCTCCGCCTTTGGGCCATCCTTCCCCATCATCCCAAGCCCTCCCTTCTGGGTCAAGAAACGCCCCCCCTTTCCGCCGGGGCGAAAAAGCTGGCGTTTCTTGACCCTTTTGCACCTCGGGGCTAACCTCGGGACGAAGGAGGTGACCGTGGACCGGATTGAAGGGGTGCTCAAGGAGGAGCGGGTCTTCTACCCGAGCGAGGCCTTCCGGAAGCAGGCCCATATCGGGAGCGAGGAGGAGTACGAGCGGCTCTACCGGGAAAGCCTTCAGGACCCCGAGGGCTTCTGGGGAAGGGTGGCCTCGGAGCTCCACTGGTTTACCCCCTGGCAGAAGGTCCTGGAAGGGGGCCTCCCCCACGCCAAGTGGTTCGTGGGGGGCAGGACGAACCTGGCCTTTAACGCCCTGGACCGCCACGTGGGGACCTGGCGCCGCAACAAGGCGGCCCTCATCTGGGAGGGGGAGCCGGGGGAGGAACGGGTCCTCACCTATTACGACCTGTGGCGCGAGGTGCAGAGGTTCGCCAACGTCCTCAAGCGCCTTGGGGTCCAGAAGGGGGACAGGGTAACGCTTTACCTCCCCATGGTCCCCGAGGCGGCCATCGCCATGCTGGCCTGCGCCCGCATCGGGGCCGTGCACTCCGTGGTCTTCGGGGGCTTCTCCTCTAATGCCCTAGCCGAGCGCATCAAGGACGCCCAGGCCAAGGTGCTCATCACCGCCGATGGGGGCTTTCGCCGGGGCGGGATCGTCCCCTTGAAGCGGAACGCCGACGAGGCCCTCAGGGAGACCCCCAGCGTGGAGCACGTGGTGGTGGTGCGGCGCACGGGGGAGGAGGTGCCCTGGACCCCGGGGCGGGACCACTGGTGGCACGAGCTCATGGAGGCGGCCCCGGACCGCTGCGATCCCGAGCCCGTGGAGGCCGAGGACCCCCTCTTCATCCTCTACACCTCGGGCTCCACGGGGAAGCCCAAGGGGGTGTTGCATACCACGGGCGGGTACATGACCTACATCTACTACACCACCAAGCTCGTTTTTGACCTGAAGGACGAGGACGTCTACTGGTGCACCGCCGACGTGGGCTGGGTCACCGGGCACTCCTACGTGGTCTACGGACCCCTCTTGAACGGGGCCACCACCCTGATGTACGAGGGGGCCCCCAACTGGCCCGAGCCCGACCGCTTCTGGCGGATCGTGGACAAGTACGGGGTGACCATCCTTTATACCGCCCCCACCGCCATCCGGAGCTTCATGCGCTGGGGCGAGGGCTGGCCCGCCCGCCACCGCCTGGACTCCTTGAGGCTCCTCGGCACCGTGGGCGAGCCCATCAACCCCGAGGCCTGGCTCTGGTACTACCACGTGATCGGCAAGGGCCGCTGCCCCATCGTGGACACCTGGTGGCAGACGGAGACCGGGGGCATCATGATCACCACCCTCCCCGGCGCCCACGCCATGAAGCCGGGGCACGCGGGCAAGCCCTTCTTCGGCATTGCGCCCGACATTCTGGACAGCGAGCATCGCCCTGTGGAGAACCCCGACGAGGGGGGAGACCTGGTGATCACGCGCCCCTGGCCGAGCGCCCTCCGCACCGTCTGGGGCGACCCCGAGCGCTTCCTCCGCCAATACTTCAGCCAGCACCCAGGGGTCTACACCACAGGCGACGGGGCGCGGCGGGACAAGGACGGCTACTACCTGATCCAGGGCCGGGTGGACGACGTCTTGAACGTGGCCGGGCACCGCCTGGGCACCATGGAGATTGAGTCCGCCCTGGTGGCCCATCCCAGCGTGGCCGAGGCGGCGGTGGTGGGCCGGCCCGACCCCCTCAAGGGGGAGGCCATCGTGGCCTTCGTGACGCTGAAGGGAGGGGTGGAGCCCAGCGAGGCCCTCCGGGAGGAGCTCCGGGCCCATGTGGCCAAGATGATCGGCCCCATTGCCCGCCCCGACGAGATTCGCTTCACCGAGGCCCTGCCCAAGACGCGTTCGGGCAAGATTATGCGCCGCCTCCTCCGCCAAGTGGCCGCCGGGGAGAAGGAGATCAAGGGGGACATCACCACCCTCGAGGACCTCTCCGTGGTGGAGCGGCTGAAGCAGGAGGCCTGATCGGACCCTACTGCCGGCGCCCCAGGGCGAAGAGGACCCCCCCTAAACCCAAGGCGGCGAGCCCCGTGAGGGCGCTCGCCGCCCAGGGGGGGAGGTAGGCGGCGAGGAGGAGGTAGAAGGCGGCGAAGAGGAACCCGACCCCTCCTAGGGCCAAGCTGAAGGCCAGCAGGAGGAAGAGGGCCCCCTCCAGGAGGGCGAGGAGGTTCTTGCGGAACTCCCCGCCCAGGAGAAGGCCGAAGAGGGCGCGGAGAAGGGCCACTAGCGCTTGAGCAGCCGGCCCAGGAGCAGGCCCGCCGCGAAGAGGAGGGCCCCGGTGAGGAGGGGCCTTTCCTTGAGCTCGCCCTCGAGGCGCTTCAGGCTCTCCTGGAGCTGGCCCAGGAGCTCCTTGGCCTCGGCCTCCGCCACCTCTGCCCCGGCCTTGATCCGCCCCTTCACCACCTCCTTGCGCTCCATGAGCTCCGCCTTGAGGCCTTCGGCCAGCTTGGCCAGGTCCTCCTTGAGGCTCGTCAGATCCTTTTTCAGGCTGTCCAACTCCTTGCTGAACTCCGTTTCGGCCATAAATCCCACCTCCTTGGCCTCATTGTAAGGGATCGCCCACCCCGGGGAAAGGCTAGGCGGGGCCTCTTGCGAGCCCGAAAGGACGGCCTCAGCCTCCGGCCGGGCTTTTGTGGACGTGGACCACTTTCCAGCCCTCGGGAAAGCGCACCGCCACCCGGCTCTCGTTCACCGCCCGGTGCCTGAGGCCTTCCTCTTCCTCCACGGTAAGGAGAAGGGTGTAGCTGAAGATGGCCACATCCCCGTACCGCTGGAGCCTTTTCTCCAGAAGGTCCAGCCGGTAGGGCCGGCCCCTCGTAGCCCAGCGCTTTTCCGTCATGAAAAGGTGGAAGGGGAGGCCGTCTAAGCGGTGGGGGGTCACGAACCACTCGTAGAGGGATAGTTCCTCGTGGGTGGTGGCCCGGTACCCCTCGAGGTCCCCCTCGTAGATGCTCTTGAGGTGCCTTTCCAAAAAGGTCCACAGCTCCGCCTCGCCCTCCACGCCTCACCTCCCGGGCTGGTACTCCCCCCACTCCTCCCTTAGGACCCCGCAGACCTCCCCCAGGGTGGCCCTTCGGCGGAAGGCCTCCAGGACGTAGGGGAAAAGGTTCTCCTGGCCCCTTGCCGCTTCCCGCAGGCGCTCCAGGCCTACCCGGACGCTCTCCCCGTCCCGCCTCGCCTTGAAGGCGGCCACTTCCCGCTTCCTCCTTTCGTGGAGCTCGGGGTCTATCCGCTGCACCGGCACGGGCTCGTTGAGGGGGCTTTGCGGGTCCAGGAAGCGGTTCACCCCCACGATGACCCTCTTGCCCTCCTCCACCTCCTTCTGGAACTGCCAGGCGGACTCCTCAATGGCCCTTTGGAAGTAGCCCGCCTCCACCGCCGCCACCGCGCCCCCCAGGGCATCAATCTCTCCGATGAGCCTCTCCGCTTCCTTCTCCAGGGCCTCGGTGAGGTGCTCCACGTAGAAGCTGCCCCCTAAGGGGTCCACGGCCCGGGTCACCCCGCTCTCGTAGGCCAGGATCTGCTGGGTCCTTAGGGCGAGGAGGGCGCTTTTTTCCGTGGGGAGGCCTAAGGCCTCGTCGTAGGCGTTGGTGTGGAGGCTCTGCGTTCCCCCGAGCACCGCCGCCAGGGCCTGGTAGGCGGTGCGTACCACGTTGTTCAAGGGTTCTTGGGCCGTGAGGGTGGAGCCCCCGGTCTGGGTGTGGAAGCGGAGCATCCAGCTCCTCGGGTCCTTGGCCCCGAACTCCTCCCGCATGATCCGGGCCCAGAGGCGCCTCGCCGCGCGAAACTTGGCCGCCTCCTCAAAGATGTCCCCATGGGCGGCGAAGAAGAAGGAGAGCCTGGGGGCGAAGCGGTCCACCTCGAGGCCCCGCTCCAAGGCCGCCCGCACGTAGGCCTTGGCGTCCGCCAGGGTGAAGGCGATCTCCTGGGCGGCGGTGGCCCCCGCTTCCCGGATGTGGTAGCCGGAGATGCTGATGGTGTTCCACCGGGGGACGCGCTCGGCGCAGAAGGCGAAGATGTCGGTCACGAGGCGCATGGAGGGGCCGGGGGGGTAGATGTAGGTGCCCCGGGCGAAGTACTCCTTGAGGATGTCGTTCTGCACCGTGCCCGACACCTTGTCCCAGGGGACCCCCTGTTCTTCGGCCACCAGGAGGTAGAGGGCGAGGAGCATCATGGCCGGGGCGTTGATGGTCATGCTGGTGGAGACCCGGTCCAGGGGGATTCCGTCAAAAAGCCTCTGCATGTCCTCGAGGGTGGCGATGGAAACCCCGACCCGCCCCACCTCGCCCACGCTCATGGGGTGGTCGGGGTCCAGGCCAAGCTGGGTGGGGAGGTCAAAGGCTACGGAGAGCCCGGTCTGGCCCTGGGAGAGGAGGTACCGGTAGCGGGCGTTGGACTCCTCGGCGGTGGAGAAGCCCGCGTACTGGCGCATGGTCCAGGGCCTTTCCAGGTACATCCTCGGGTAGATGCCCCGGGTAAAGGGGTACTCCCCCGGGCGGCCGAGCTTCTCCCGGTAGCCCTCCGGCAGGGACTCGTAAAGGCCTTCCATACCCTAGTTTTACAGGAGGAAGCGGAGGAGGAGAAGAAAGGCGAAAAGCGCCCCCAGGATCAGGAGGAGGGGGGGAAGGAGAAGGCTGTAGGTGGCCAACACCAGGGCCAGGAAGTCCTTCCAGTCCGGCTTGGATTCCCCGTCCACGCCCCCAGTATAGCCCCGCCCTTCCCGGGCCTGGGGTACAGGGCCGCGCCCGCCTCTGGTAGCATGAGGCCATGCCCCTCTCCAAGAACGCCCGCAAGGTGCTGAAGGTCCTCGCCCGACGGGGCGCTCCGGAGGTGCTGGAGGCCTTGGGCCGGGGGCCTTCCCGCTTTTCCGATCTCCAGGCCTTCCTCCTCCTTTCCCCCCGAACCCTGGCGGAGAGGCTAAGGGAGTTCCACCTCCTGGGCTTCGTGGAGCGCCAGGCCTTCCCCGAGGTGCCTCCTCGGGTAGAATACACCCTGACCCCGCGGGGCAAGCGGGTTTTGGAGTTTTTGCAAGAATTGGAGGACGTATTGGAGGGTTCCCAGGAGGTAAAGCGGTGAAGGCGCGAGCCATTGTGGTCACCTCGGGCAAAGGTGGGGTGGGAAAGACCACCACCACCGCCAACCTCGGAGCGGGCCTGGCCAAGCTGGGGGAGAAGGTGGCGGTCATTGACGTGGATGTGGGCCTCCGGAACCTGGACGTGGTCATGGGCCTCGAGGGCCGGGTGGTCTTTGACCTCATTGACGTCCTCGAGGGCCGGGCCAAGCCCCGCCAGGCCCTCATCCGGGACAAGCGGGTGGAAAACCTCTACCTTCTCCCCGCTTCCCAGACCAAGGACAAGGAGGCCCTGGACCCGGCCCGGTTCCAGGACCTGGTCCGCCACCTCCTCGAGGAGGAGGGCTTTGACCGGGTGCTCATTGACTCCCCCGCCGGCATAGAGAAGGGCTTCCAGACGGCGGCGGCCCCGGCGGAAGGGGCCCTGGTGGTGGTGAACCCGGAGGTCTCCAGCGTCCGGGACGCCGACCGCATCATCGGCCTTCTGGAGGCCCGGGAGATCCGGGAGAACTTCCTCATCATCAACCGGCTGAGGCCCAGGATGGTGGCCCGGGGGGACATGCTCTCGGTGGAGGACGTGGTGGAGATCCTGGGCCTCAAGCCCATAGGTATCATCCCCGAGGACGAGCAGGTCCTGGTCTCCACCAACCAGGGGGAGGTCCTGGTCCTTAAAGGGACGAGCCCCGCCGCGGTGGCCTACCTGGACACCGCCCGGCGCCTGCGGGGGGAGGAGGTTCCCTTCCGGAACCTGGGGCTGGACTCGGACGCCCAGGGGCTTCTTGGTGTCTTGCGCAGGCTCTTTGGAGGGCGCTGATGTGGTGGCGTAGGAAGAGCAAGGACCGGGCCAAGGAGCGCCTGAAGCTCGTGCTGGCCTACGACCGGGCCAGGCTCTCCCCGGGCCTCGTGGAGAACCTCAAGCGGGACCTCCTGGAGGTCCTGCGCCGCTACTTCCCCGCCCACGAGGAGGGGCTTTCCGTGGCCCTGGAGGAGCGGGGGGAGAAGATGGTCCTGATCGCCGACATCCCCTTGAGGTGAGGCTTGACCCTGAGGCGGCCCAACCTCCTGGCCTACGACTGGGGCCTGGTCCTCCTGGCCCTGACCCTCACGGTGGTGGGCCTTTTCAACCTGAAAAGCGCGGCCCCCGATCCCGGGCTGGTGGCCCGGCAGCTGGTGGCCCTCCTCCTTGGCCTGGGCCTGGCCGCGGGGGTGCAGTTCCTTTCCCGCCGCACGGTGTTTGCCCTGGCCTACCCCCTCTACGCCCTCTCCCTGGTCCTCCTGGTCCTGGTCCTCGGGGTGGGGCGGGAGGTCAACGGGGCCCGGGCCTGGTTCGTGGTGGGGCCCCTCCAGTTCCAGCCCCTCGAGCTGGCCAAGCTCGGCCTGGCCTTGGCCCTGGCCCGCACCTTGGAGGGCCGGCCCATAAGGCGGGTTTGGGACTACTTCCTCCCCGGCCTCCTCACCCTTCCCGTGGCCGCCCTCCTCCTCCTCCAGCCCGACTTAGGGGGCACCATGGTGGTCCTCTTCGGGGTGTTTTCCATGCTCTTCGCGCGGGGGCTGCCATGGAAGCACCTTCTGGTGGGGGCCTTGACCCTGGTGGCCCTGGTCCCCACCGTGGTCTGGCCCAACCTGAAGCCCTACCAGCGGGAAAGGGTCCTCATCGTCCTGGACCCCTACCGGGACCCCCTGGGCCAGGGCTTCCAGGTGATCCAGTCCACCATCGCCATCGGCTCGGGCGGCCTCTTCGGCAAGGGGTACGGCCAGGGGACCCAGACCCAGCTCGGCTTCGTCCCCTTCCGCCACACGGACTTCGTCTTCGCCGTCTGGGCGGAGGAGTGGGGCTTTGTGGGGACGGTGGCCCTCCTGGCCCTCTACGCCCTTCTCCTCCTCCGCCTCTTCTCCTTGGCCCTGGAGTGCCCCAGGCTCTCCGACCGCCTTTTCCTCGCCGGGGTGGGGGGGATGCTGGGGTTCCAGGTCCTGGTGAACCTGGGGGTGGCCTTGGGGGTGATGCCCGTGACCGGCCTCACCCTGCCCCTTTTTTCCTACGGGGGGTCCAGCCTCGTCTCCACCCTCCTCTCCTTGGGGCTCGTCCTTCTCGTCCACCGGGACCGGGCCGAGCCCTAGGGGCTTGCCCGGAGGCTCAGGGTTGCTAAACTGGGCCCCGTGGCCGGGGACGCGCTGGTGCGCCTCGTTGGGGTGCGCAAGAGCTTCGGCGGGACGGTGGCCCTGGACGGGGTGGACCTGGAGATACGGCGGGGGGAGTTCTTCAGCCTGCTCGGACCCTCGGGTTGCGGCAAGACCACCCTTCTCAGGCTCCTTGCGGGCTTTGAGACCCCCGACGGGGGCCGCATAGAGATTGGGGGCAAGGACATGGCCGGGGTCCCCCCCTACCAGCGGCCGGTGAACACCGTCTTCCAGAACTACGCCCTCTTTCCCCACATGACCGTGGTGGGGAACATCGCCTTCGGCCTCCGGATGAAGGGCCTCCCCCAGGAGGCCATCCGCCGCAAGGTGGCCTGGGCCTTAGAGCTGGTGGACCTCCTGGGCCTCGAGGGCCGCTATCCCCGCGAGCTTTCCGGGGGGCAGCGGCAGCGGGTGGCCTTGGCCCGGGCTTTGGTGCTGGAGCCCGAGGTGCTCCTCCTGGACGAGCCCCTCTCCGCTCTTGACCTCAAGCTCCGCCAGGAGCTAAGGGTAGAGCTCATGCAGCTCCAAAGGAGGCTCGGCACCACCTTCATCTTCGTCACCCACGACCAGGAGGAGGCCCTGGTGATGTCGGACCGGATCGCCGTGATGCGTTCGGGCCGCATTGAGCAGGTGGGCCTGCCCGACGAGGTCTACGAGCGGCCCAGAAACCGCTTCGTGGCCGAGTTTCTGGGCCGCTCCAACTTCCTTCCCGCAAGGCCCCACCCCCTAGGGGCGGAGACCCCCCTTGGCCCCCTGCGCCTGCCCCGCCCCCTGGAGCGGGAGGCCGTCTTGGTCATCCGCCCGGAGAAGATCCGCCTCTACCCGGCGAACGGGGCCTTTAGCCGGGAGAACCTGGTGCGGGCCCGGGTGGAGGAGATCGTCTACACGGGGGCGGAGAACCAGTACTTCCTCCGGTCCGGGGAGGTGCGGCTCCTGGCCTACACCCTGAACCAGGACCTGCAGGAGCCCGGATCCGAGGAGTTTGCCTACGGGGAAGAGGTTCTGTGCTACCTTCCCCCGGAAAATCTGGTGGTGCTCCATGAATGAGGCCGCTACCCCCGCCCAGCGCCTCCTCCGTGTCCTGGTCACCGTGGGGCCTGGGGGGCTTTGGCTCCTCCTCTTCGTCCTCCTGCCCACCCTCCTCGTCCTCTTGGCCTCCTTCCTGAGCCGGGGGCCCTACGGGGAGCTCCAGGGGCCCCTGACCCTAAAGAACTACGCCCGCCTCCTCGAGGCCCCTTACCTCGAGGCCTTTGCGGAGAGCCTTCTCGTGGGGGGTCTCGCCACCCTCCTCTCGGCCCTTTTGGGCTACCCCCTGGCCTTCTACATCGCCCGCCACCCCAGGCGGGACCTCCTCCTCTTTCTCCTCCTCCTGCCCTTCTTCACCAACTTCCTCATCCGGGTCTACGCCTGGCTCGTCCTCCTCCAGCGGGAAGGCCTGGTGAATGCCCTTCTCCAGGCCTTTGGCCTCGGGCCCTTCGCCTTTTATCCCTCCTTTTTCGCCGTGCTCCTGGCCACGGTCTACACCTTCTTGCCCTTCTTCGTCCTCCCCGTCTACGCCAGCGTGGAGCGCATAGACTGGCAGCTTCTGGAGGCCGCCTACGACCTGGGGGCGAGGCCCGTGAGGGCCTTCCTCCACGCTGTCCTTCCCCAGACCTATCCAGGGCTTTTCGCGGGGAGTGTCTTGGTCTTCATCCCCGCCATGGGCACCTTCGTGGTGGCGGACCTCCTCGGGGCGGGGCGGGTGGTCCTCATCGGCAACCTCATCCAGCAGCAGTTCGGCCTCTCCCGCGACTGGGCCTTCGGGGCCGCCTTGAGCGTCTTCCTCATGGGCTTCGTCCTTCTCGCCCTTTACCTTTACGCGAGGACCCAGGGGGAAAGGGGGCTTGAGGAGCTGGTATGAGGCGGCTTCTCTCCCTCCACGCCCTCTTCGTTTACCTCTTCCTCTACCTGCCCATCCTGGTCATCGCCGCCCTTTCCTTCAACGAGGGCCGGCGGGGGGTGCGCTTCACCGGCTTCACCCTAAAGTGGTACCAGGACCTTTTCCAAGACCCACGGGTCTTGGAGTACTTGGCCAACACCCTGGTGGTAGCCTCCGTTTCCACCCTGGTCTCCACCGTCCTCGGGACCCTCCTCGCCCTGGGTCTTGTGCGCTATCGCTTCCCCGGAAAGGGCCTATTGCGCTACCTCCTTTACATCCCCGTGGTGGTGCCGGACGTGGTCATGGGGATCTCCCTGCTTCTCCTCTTCGCCTTTTCCCGCGAGCTTTTCGGCTTTCCCCGCCTTTCCCTCACCACGGTGATCCTCGGGCACATCACCTTCCAGGTGGCCTTCGTGACCCTGGTGGTGCGCTCGAGGCTCCTCCTCTTGGACCCCGCCCTCGAGGAAGCCGCCCGGGACCTGGGGGCACGGGGCCTAAAGACCTTCCTCTACGTGACCCTGCCCCTGGCCTGGCCGGGGGTGGCGGCGGGGGCGCTGCTTGCCCTCACCCTCTCCCTGGACGACTTCGTAGTTACCTTTTTCACCGCCGGACCCGGGGCCACCACCCTGCCCCTCTACATCTACTCCAGCGTGAAGCTCGGGGTGAGCCCTAAGGTCCACGCCCTCTCCACCCTGGTGGTGGGCCTTTCCGCCTTCTTCCTGGCCTTGGGGTATGCTCTTAGCCGGAGGCGCGTGTGATGCGGAAGGCTGTTTTTCTCCTTCTGGCCCTTCTCCTCACCGCCTGCCCCAGGCGGACGGGGGAGAGCACCCTCTACTTCCTAAACTGGGCCGAGTACATCCCCGAGACGCTGGTCAAGAAGTTTGAACGGGAGGCCGGGGTCAAGGTGGTCCTGGACACCTTTGAGTCCCCCGAGGCCATGTTAGCCAAGCTCAAGGCGGGGGCGGACCGGGAGTTCTCCCTGGTGGTGGCCCCGGATTACTACGTTTTGCAGATGGCCCGGGAGGGGCTGCTCGCCCCTCTAGACCGGGGCAGGCTCAAGAACCTGGCCAACCTGGACCCCTTCTTCCGGGATCCCCCCTATGACCCCGGCCTCGGGTACTCCGTCCCCTACCTCTGGGGCACCACGGGCCTGGCCTACCGGCAGGACCTGGTGAAGGGCCCTGTGGACTCCTATGGGGTCTTCTTTGATCCGGCCCGTCAGGTGGGGCCCTTCCTCCTCCTGGACGAGATGCGGGAGACCATTGGGGCGGCCCTCCGGTACCTGGGCTACTCGGTGAACACCAGGGACCCGGAGGCCCTGGAGAAGGCCAAGGAGCTCCTCATCGCTGCCAAGAAGCGCTCCGTGGGCTTCGCGGGAGGGGTGGAGGCCCTGAACCGAATCCTGGCGGGGGACGCCGCCCTCAGCCTCGCCTACTCCGGGGACGTCCTCCAGGCGAGGCAGGAGGACAAGCGGCTCCGCTACGCCCTGGCCAAGGAGGGGGGAACCCTTTGGACCGATGCCATGGTGGTCCCCAAGCGGGGCCCCGCCCAGGACCTGGCCTACCGCTTTATGGACTTCCTCCTCCGGCCGGAAAACGCTGCCGAGCTCGCCACCTACACCCGGTACGCCACCCCGGTGGCCAAGGCCCTCCCCCTCCTCCCTGAGGCCATGCGGAAGGACCCTACCGTCTTCCCGCCGGAGGAGGTGCGGGGGAAGCTGGAGTACCTGAAGGACCTGGGGCCTGACATCGCCCTGTACGATCGGGTCTGGACCGAGGTTAAGGCCAGGTAAACCCCCAAAGGGGGAGGGTTGGGGTAGGCTAGGGCCATGAGGCTAGCCCTCCTTCTCCTCCTCCTCGGGGCCGTGGCCCTGGGCCAGGGGGATGACCTATGGAAAAGGCTCTGCGCCCAGTGCCACGGGGAGAGGGCCCAGGGGGCGCGGCCCTACCCTGGCCTGCAGGGGGCAGCCTCCCTCTTCGCCACCCCGGAGGGAAGGCGCTACCTGGTCCTTGTGGTCCTCTACGGGAGGAAGGGGGAGGCGGGCCTTATGCCCGGGTTTGCCCAGCTCAAGGACGAGGAGCTCGCCGCCCTTCTGAACCACCTCATGGCCCTCTTGAAGGCCAAGGGGGAGCCCTTCAAGCCCGAGGACGTAAGGCGGGAGCGGGGCCAGAACCTGGCCCCGGACCGGATCCAACGGCCCTAGAGGGGGTCCTCCAATACAGCCCCCTCGTCCGCCTGGCGCACCAAGGCGGCGTAGCGGGCGAAGAGGCCGTGGGTGAAGGCGGGAGGGCGGGGCCTCCAGGTTGCCCGCCTGCGCTCTAGCTCCTCCTCCGGGAGGAGGACCTCCAGAAGGCGGCGTTCCACGTCAATCCGCACCCGGTCTCCCTCCTCTAGGAGGGCGATGGGCCCGCCCACGAAGGCCTCGGGGGCGATGTGGCCGATCATGAGCCCCCGCGTCCCCCCGGAGAAGCGCCCGTCGGTGAGGAGGGCCACCTCGGGGCCCAGGCCTTCCCCCACGAGGGCGCTGGTCACCGAGAGCATCTCGGGCATGCCGGGGGCGCCCTTGGGCCCCACGTAGCGGATCACCACCACGTCTCCCGGGCGGATCTCCCCCTTCAAGACCTTCTCCATGGCCGCCTCCTCCGAGTCAAAGACCCGGGCCGGGCCCTCAAAATGGGTGCGCTCCGTCCCGGCGAGCTTCAAGACAGCGCCCCTCGGGGCGAGGTTCCCCTTGAGGACCACAAGCCCCCCGTGGGGCTTGAGGGCCTTCTCCACGGGGAAGACCACCCTCTGCCCCTCGGCCTCCCGGTAGGCCCTTTCCACCTCCTCCGCCAGGGTCCGGCCCGTGAGGGTCTTCTCCTCCCCAAAGAGGAGGCCCGCTTCCAGGAGGCGCTTGAAGACGAGGGCTGTTCCGCCCGCCTCGTAGAGCTCCCAGGCGGTGTAGGTGCCCCAAGGCCTGAGATCGGCGATCACGGGGGTCTTGCGGGAGACCTGGTCAAAGTCGTCCAGGCTTAGCTCCACCCCTGCCTCCTTCGCCAGGGCAAGGAGGTGGAGGACGGCGTTGGTGCTCCCTCCCGTGGCCGCTACGGTGGCAATAGCGTTGAGGAAGCTCCTCCGGGTGAGGAAGTCTTTGGGCTTCCAGCCGTGCTCTATGGCCCAGGCGAGGGCCTTCCCCGCCTCCCGCGTGGCCCTAGGCTTCTCGGGGTGGACGGCGGGGATGGCGTTAAACCCCACGGGGGAGAGGCCCAGGGCCTCGAGGGCCATGGCCATGGTGTTGGCGGTGTACTGGCCGCCGCAGGCCCCGGGGCCGGGGATGGCCCGGCGCTCAATCTCCAAAAGCTCCTCCTCGCCGATCTTGCCCGCCGCCCTTTGGCCCACGGCCTCAAAGACCTCCACGATGGTGAGCTTCCGGCCCCGCCACTCCCCGGGGGCGATGGTCCCCCCGTAGAGGACCATGCCGGGGACCCCGCTCCTTATGACCCCCATGGCCCCGCCGGGAATGGTCTTGTCGCAGGCGGAGAGGACCGCCATGCCGTCGTAGAGGTAACCCTGGGCGATGAGCTCTACGCTGTCGGCGATGACCTCGCGGCTTACGAGGCTCGCCCGCATGCCCGGGGTGCCCATGCTGATGCCGTCGGAGATGGCCGGGGCCCCGAACTCAAAGGGGAAAAGCCCGGCCTCCTTGAGCCCCGCCTTCAGGTCCAGGGCCAGCTGGCGCAGGTGAAGGTTGCAGGGCATCCCGTCGGTGAAGGTGTTCACCACCCCCACGAAGGGCCTCCCGAAGTCCTCGTCCCCCACGCCCACCGCCCGGAGCATGGCGCGGGCGGGGGCCTGCTGCAGTCCTTTCTTGATCCGGTCCGACCTCATGCGTCCCTCCAGGTGGCGATCTTCCCGTGGAAGGCCCTGGCCCTAGGAAGGAGCCGCACCAGGGCCCTGGCCACCTCTTCGGGTGTCTTCAAAAGGCCTTCCTCCTTGTAGCCCCGGAAGACCCGCTGGAGCACCGGGGCCGCTCCCCCTTGGGCCTCCCGGGCTGCCCTCTGCATGTCCGTTTCCACGACCCCGGGGCGGTAGACGAAGCAGGCGATCTCGGGGGCCTCGGCGGCAAGCTGCCTCGCCAGGTGTTCCTCAGCGGCCTTGGCCACGGCGTAGGCCCCGAGGCCGGGGAGGTTGCTCTCCGCTGCCCCCGAGCCCAGGTAGACCGCCACCCCCCCGCCCTGGCGGAGGAGGTGGGGATAGGCGAAGCGGGCGAGCTGGTAGCCGGCGATGAGGTTGGCCTCGAGGACCTCCAGGAAGAGGGCTTCCGCGAGCTCAAAGAGAAGGGGCCCGGGGTGGAGAACCCCGGCGTTGTGGATGTAGCCATGGAGGTTCCCGAGGTGCATGGCCCTTTCCACCAGGGCCTCGGCCACCTCCGCCTTTCCCGCGCTTCCCGCCACCCCTTCCGCCCTCGCCCCCAAGGAGCGCACCTCCTCCACCACCGCCTTCAGGGGGGCCTCCTTGCGGGCGTTGAGCACCAGGTCGTACCCTGCCCGGGCGAGCTCCAGGGCCAGCGCCTTTCCGATGCCCCGGCTCGCCCCGGTGAGGATCAGGGTTTTTCTCATAGCAGCTCCTCCGTGGGAATCTCCGCCCCCAGGAAGGCGAGCCTGGCCCCGGGGCCAAGGGTTTTCCCCTCGCGGTAGCCCTCCCCCTCGGGCTTCCGGTGGAGGAGGACCCTCTGGCCCAGGAGGTCCACCACCCAGACCTCGGGCACCCCCGCCTGGGCGTAGAGGGGGAGCTTCACCCCTAGGTCATAGCGGAGGGAGGTGTCCGCCACCTCCACCACCAGGAGGGCGTCCTTGCCTTCGGGGTGCCGGGAGGCGTAGCCCTCCGGGTCGGGCCTCAAGAGGGCGAGGTCAGGGTAGAGCTCGGACGACCCGACCACGAGGGGGTTCTGTACGGAAAGCAGGGCCTCCCCTCGGGCGGCCAGGGGGGCGAACCGGGTGGTGAGCCGCCGCACGATGGCGGCGTGTTTAGGGCCTATAGGGCTCCTCTCTACCAGGTCTCCTTCCACGAGCTCTAGCCTCAAGTCCTCCGGGAAGACCCCGGCCTCCACCATGCGGTGGAACTCCTCCAGGGAGACCTTGTGGCGGGTCACGGCAGGACCTCCTTCACCGGCCCCTTCAGCCCGAGGACCGAAAGCTCTCCCCCTTGGGGCTTGCGGAAGACGTGTACCTTCTCCCGCACCAGGTCCACCCCAAAGACCTCCGATATCCCGGCTTGGGCGTAGAGGGGGAGCTTCACCTCTAGGTCATAGCGGAGGGAGGTGTCCGCCACCTCCACCACCAGGAGGGCGTCCTTGGCCTCGGGCAGGCGGTCGCGGTGCCGGGTCCTCGAGAGCTTAAGGAGGGCGAGGTCGGGAGAGACCTCGGTGCCCGGGAAAAGCACGAGGGGGTTTTGCACCGAGAGCTCCACCACCTCTTCCCGGATGAGTTCCACCCGGTGGTCCTCCCCCAGGATTCCCGCCTCGGCCATGCGGTGGAAGTCCTCGGCGCTGAAGCGGTGCCGGATCATATCCCCATCTTAGGCGAGGTGGCGGAGGACCGTGGCCGTGAAGGCCTCCGTGCCCGCGCTCCCCCCGAGGTCGGGGGGTGGGGCCTCCAGCAGGGCCTTGGCCACGGCGTCTTCTACCTTGCGGGCGAGCTCCACCAGGCCAAAGGCGTGCTCCAGCATCATGGCCGCCGAAAGGATGGCCGCCGTAGGGTTGGCGATGCCTTTTCCGGCGATATCGGGGGCGGAGCCGTGCACGGGCTCAAAGACCGGGGTGCCCCGGCCTAAGGAGGCCGAGGGGAGGAGGCCTAGGGAGCCCGGGAGGACGCTTGCCAGGTCCGAGAGGATGTCCCCGAAGAGGTTCCCCGTAACCACCACGTCAAACCGGGCGGGAGAGCGGACCAGGTGCATGGCCATGGCGTCCACGTACTGGTGCTCCAGGGCGACGTCGGGGTAGCCCCGCCCTACCTCCTCCACCGTCTTGCGCCAGAACTCCCCCACCTCCAGCACGTTCCCCTTGTCCACGCTCACCACGTGCTTTCTGCGCTTCCTTGCCGCCTCAAAGGCCACCCGGGCCACCCGCTCCACCTCGGGCTTGCTGTAGCGCTCGGTGTTCCAGGCCTCGGCCTCCGACATCCCCCGGGGCTCGCCGAAGTAGATTCCCCCGGTGAGCTCCCGGACGATGAGGACGTCCACCCCCCGGGCCACCTCCTCTTTGAGGGGGGAAAGCCTTTCCAGGCCAGGAAAGACCTTGGCGGGCCGGAGGTTGGCGAAGAGGTCCTGGCTTTTCCTCAAGGCGAGGAGCCCCGTTTCGGGGCGGATCCTCCGGGGAAGCCCGTCCCACTTGGGCCCCCCCACGCTTCCCAAAAGCACCGCCTCCGCCGCTTCCACCCCCCTTCGCGTGGCCTCGGGAAAGGGCTCGCCGAATTGGTCAATGGCCGCCCCTCCGAAGGGGAAGACCTCGTAGGCGAGGCCGAGCCCCTCCGCCTTGTCCAAGGCCTCGAGGACCTTTAGGGCCGCCCCCGTGACCTCGGGGCCGATCCCGTCCCCGGGCAGGACCGCCAGCTTCATTCCGCCCTCCTGGGGTAGGGGAGCTTGCGGTCAAAGGCGTCCAAAAGCTCCCCGGCC
Source organism: Thermus islandicus DSM 21543 (assembly GCF_000421625.1). Classification (NCBI taxonomy): domain Bacteria; kingdom Thermotogati; phylum Deinococcota; class Deinococci; order Thermales; family Thermaceae; genus Thermus; species Thermus islandicus. The sequence continues at coordinate 187,300 of NZ_ATXJ01000003.1, forward strand.
TCTAAAAGCTCTCCGATGGGGTCCCAAAGCCCCTCCACCAGGGCCTCCCGGGCCTCCTCCCGCAGGAAGAGGGGGGCTACCCGCTCCCCAAAGCGCACCTCTTTGTTCACCAGGTCAATCTCCACCTCCAGCGCGGGGTTTTCCTCCACCTTTCGGAAGAGGACCCCGAGGTCCTCAGGGGCCAGGCTCACGCAGGGGAGGCCGATGGCGGTGGCGTTCCCGAAGAAGATCTCGGCGAAGCTTTCCCCGATGATGGCCCTGAAGCCTGCCCGCTTGATGGCCTGGGGGGCGTGCTCGCGGCTAGAGCCAGAGCCAAAGCCCGACTCCACCACAAGGATCGTGGCCCCTTGGTAGCGGGGGTCGTTTAAGGGGTGGGGCTTGGGGTTGCCCTTCTCGTCAAAGCGCTCGTCGTAGAAAAGGTACTGGCCCAGCCCCTCAAAGGTCAGGGACTTCATGAAGCGGGCGGGGATGATGCGGTCGGTGTCTATGTCCTCGCCCCGCAAGGGCACGGCCCTTCCCCGGATCACGGTGAACTTTTCCAGCATCCCTTACCTCCCGATCCCAAAGACTTCCCGCGCGTCGGCGATCTCGCCCGCCACAGCCGCCGCTGCCACCATCAGGGGGCTCATGAGCACGGTGCGGCCCCTGGGGCTGCCCATGCGCCCCTTGTAGTTCCGGTTGGAGCTGCTGGCGCAAAGCTCATCCCCCTCGAGGCGGTCTGGGTTCATGGCGAGGCACATGGAGCAGCCCGGCATCCGCCAGGCAAACCCCGCCTCCTGGAAGACCTCGGCGATCCCCTCCTCCTCGGCCTTTTTCGCCACCCACTCCGACCCCGGCACCACCAGGGCCCGCACCCCCTTCTTCACCTTGTGCCCCTTGAGGTAGCGGGCCACCTCCCTTAGGTCGGAAAGCCTGGCGTTGGTGCAGCTGCCGATGAAGGCCACCTGGACGGGCACCCCCTTGATGGGCTGGCCGGGCCGGAAGCCCATGTAGGCGAGAGCCTCCTCGGCCACGGGGCGCTCCTCCTCGGGAAGCTCCTCCAGGAGGGGGATCCGGCCGTCTATGGGGATGGCCTGCCCCGGGGTGATGCCCCAGGTGACCGTGGGGGCGATCTCCTCCGCCAAAAAGGTGACCACGTCGTCGTAAGAGGCGTCCGGGTCGGAGCGGAAGGCGAGCCACCGCTTCTTCGCCTCCTCCCACTCCGCCCCCTTGGGGGCGTAGGGGCGGCCCTCGAGGTACTGGAAGGTGGTGGCGTCAGGGTTCACATAGCCCACCCTGGCTCCCCCCTCAATGGACATGTTGCAGAGGGTCATGCGGCTTTCCATGTCCATGGCCTCCACGGTGCTTCCCCCGTACTCGTAGGCGTAGCCCAGCCCCCCCTTGACCCCCAGGTGGCGGATGATGTGCAGGATGACGTCCTTGGCGTAGACCCCGGGGGCGAGCCTCCCCTCCACTTGGATCCGCCGGACCTTAAGCCTCTTTGCGGCCAGGGTCTGGGTGGCCAGCACGTCCCTGACCTGGCTCGTGCCGATGCCAAAGGCCACGGCCCCGAAGGCCCCATGGGTGGAGGTGTGGGAGTCCCCGCAGGCGATGGTCATCCCGGGCTGGGTCAGGCCGAGCTGGGGCCCGATCACGTGGACGATGCCCTGGTTCCCGCTCCCCAGGTCAAAGAAGGGGATGCCGTGCTCCCGGGTGTTCTTCCGGAGAGCTTCCAGCATGCTCTGGGCCAGGGGGTCCTGGAAGGGCTCGGTGCGGTCGTGGGTGGGGACGATGTGGTCCACGGTGGCGAAGGTGCGGTGGGGATAGCGTACCCGAAGGCCGAGATCCCGGAGCATCCCGAAGGCCTGGGGGCTCGTCACCTCGTGGAGGAGGTGGAGGTCTATGAAGAGCTGGCTTTGGCCGTTCCGGAGCTTCCTCACCTCGTGGGCTTCCCAGACTTTTTCGTAAAGCGTCTTTCCCATGCGCCCTCCTGGTGCACGATCCCCCGGGCTTCTCGGGGCCCGGGGGTGCGGCAACGCCCTAACCCTAAGCCGGGCCCGCCCGGCCTAGGGTTAGGGCGATCCTCCGCCGCATTGCTCCCTAGCCTAAGCCCCTCCGCCCTTCCGGTCAAGCTTGACGGGAAGAGGGCCCTCCCCTACAATGACCCTTGCGTCTGCCGGGGTGGCGGAATTGGTAGACGCGCACGATTCAGGGTCGTGTGTCCGCGAGGACGTGCGGGTTCAAGTCCCGCCCCCGGCACCAGACGGGCCCCGAAAGGGGCCCCTTCCTGTTGGGGTTGCGCGGGCGGCCCCGGGGCGGCAAACTGGGGGTGACGCTTCAGGCGTCCCCGCGATGAAAGCCTACATCGGCCTCTATACCGCGAGGGTGGAAACGGGGGCCCGGAGCCTCAAGGAGAAGCGGGCCCTCATCAAGCCCGCCCTGGAAAGGGTCAAGGCCCGCTTCCCCGTCTCCGCCGCAAGGCTTTACGGCCTGGACGCCTGGGGCTACGAGGTGGTGGGCTTTAGCGTTTTAGGCAACGACCCTGCCTGGGTGGAGGAGACCCTTAGGGCCGCGGCCCGCTTCCTGGCCCAAAACGGGAGCTTCCGGGTGGCCCTCGAGGAGTTCCGCCTCGAGGCCTTTGAGCTGGACGGCCTCCTCTAGACCCGCTCCACCGCCACCGCCACCGACCCCCCGGTCCCGTGGCAGATGGCGGCGAGGCCCCGCTCCTCTTCCTTCACCCTTAGGGCGTTGAGGAGGGTGACCAGGATCCTCGCCCCGCTTGCCCCAATGGGGTGGCCTAGGGCCACCGCCCCCCCGAAGACGTTGAGCCTCTCGTAGGGCACCCCCAGGAGGCGGTGGAAAAGGACGTTATTGAGGGCGAAGGCCTCGTTGTTCTCAAAGAGGCCAAAGTCCGAAACCCGCAGGCCGAGCCGGTCCAGAAGCCGCTTGGCCGCGGGGATGGGGGCCTCGGGGAAGCGCCAGGGCTCCCCGGCGGCCCAGGCCCCGCCCAATACCTTGGCGATGGGTCTAAGCCCGTGGGCCCGCACCGCCTCCTCCGAGGCGAGGAGAAGCGCCGCCGCCCCGTCGGAGATCTGGCTGGCGTTCCCTGCGGTGAGGATCCCGTCCTTCTTGAAGGCGGGCCTGAGGGCGGCGAGGGACTCCGGGGTGGTCTCGGGGCGGATCCCCTCGTCCCTTTCCACCACCACCGGGCCCTTCTTCCCGGGGAGCTCCAGGGGGGCGATCTCCCAGGCGAAGAGGCCCCCCTCCGTGGCCTCCCAGGCCCGCTTATGGGAGAGGTAAGCGGCCTCGTCCACCTCCTCCCGGCCCACCCGGTGGTCCTGGGCCAGGCGCTCCGCCTGCTCCCCCATGGCCTCTCCCGTGAAGGGGTCAGAGAGCCCATCCCGAAGGAGGATGTCCGCTAGCCCTTCCGGCGCCCCCATGAGGAACTTGTACCCCCACCTTGCCCGGTGGGAGAGGTAGAAGCCCGCCTGGCTCATGGACTCCATCCCCCCGGCGAGGACCAGGTGGGCCTCCCCCGTGCGCAGGAACTGGAAGGCGTTTAAGACCGCCATCATCCCCGAGGCGCAGACCATGTCCACCTGGTACCCGTCCACCTCCTTGGGGATGCCTGCCTTGAGGGCGGCCTGCCTGGGCAGAAGCTGCCCGTGCCCGGCCCTAAGTACGTTCCCGAAGACGTAGAGGTCCAGGGCTTTCCCCTCCACCCCGGCCCGCTCCAGGGCCGCCCGCATGGCGTGGGCCCCGAGCTCCACCGGGCTTACCTCCTTCAGGGCCCCCCCGAACTTGCCGATGGGGGTCCTGGCCGCGGAAACGATGTAGACCTCCTTCATGGGCCCATCATACCGCGTGGTCCGAGGCACCCGGGGTGAGGGGCTCCTGCTAAACTCCTTAGGAGATGGCCAAGCGGGGCGTTACCCTCCTGGAGCTCCTCCTGGTCCTGGGCGTCCTCGGGGTGCTCCTCGCCCTCGGCCTTTCCCTTTTCTCCCCTGATCGGCTGGCCCTGGATCAGGCAGCCCGTTCCCTCGCGGCCCAGGTGACCCGGGCAAGGCTCGAGGCCATCCGCCAGAACGCCTTCGCCGGGGTCCACCTCTTCACCGAGGGAGCGGGGGGCTACGCCGTCTTCGTGGACCGGGACGGGGACCGGGGCTATGACCCGGGGGAAGAGGTGCAGCTCGTCCGCCTCGGCCAGGGGGAGTGGGCCCGGGTGCGCCTGGACCTGGAGGCAAGCCGCCTCGGCAACCTCCCCCTCCTCTTTGACCCCCGGGGCGTGCCCGCCCGGCCCATTACCGCTACCCTTGCCTTGAGGGCCGGCGAGGCGGTACGGAAGGTGGTGGTCAGCCAGCAGGGCCGGGCCCGGGTGGAGTGACCCCCCCCATTTGGGGGATGCGCCCGGCCCCTCCTGGGGCGTACCCTTGGAGGGGTATGAGGAAGCCTCAGGGCTTGAGCCTTATTGAGCTTTTGATCGTGATCGCCGTCCTGGGCATCCTCCTGGCCCTGGGCACGGGTTACCTGCGCTCGGACCGCCTCGCCGTGAACCAGGCGGCCCAGTCCCTCGCGGCCCAGGTGACCCGGGCAAGGCTCGAGGCCATCCGGCGGAACGAGTTCGTGGGGGTCCAGTTCCTCACCGGCGGGGCAGGGGGGTACGTGGTCTTCGCGGACCAGAACCGGAACCGCACCTACGACGGGGCGGATACCGCCATCCAGACGGTAAACTTCGGGCAGGGGGACTGGGCCCAGGTACGGCTTACCGCCCTAACCGGCCCGGCGGCCCTGGTCTTTGACCCCCGGGGCATCCCCCAGGACTTTGCGGGGACGGCCGTGACCCTCGGCGACCGCGCCGGAACCTACACCAAAGGGGTTTCCATAAGCCCCCAGGGGAGGGCGAGCCTGCCATGAGAAAAGGCCTTACCCTTGTGGAGGTCCTCATCGCTTTAGCCGTCTTGGGCATAGCCTTCGGCGCCCTCCTCATGAGCCAGGTTTCCAACCTCAGGGCAAACGCCCAAGCCCGCTTCGCTACCGACGCCAAGGCGGCCGCCGTCCAGGTCCTGGAGAGGCTCTCGGCAGCGGTCCTGAAGAGCGAGGTGGTCCCTGCTACAAGCCCTTACAAGGATGCGCCCTTGGACCCGAATAACCCCTTCGGCAACTGGCGAAGCTTCTACTTCGTGGACTACTACTTCTCCTGCCCCACAAGGGTGAACCCTTCTCCCAAACAGCGTGGAGGGCTACAGACGAATCTGCGCCCTGGCCTCGCCTGCTCGGGCACGGAAACGGTTGGGGGCATTCCCGTGGCCTGGAACCTCCGGGGGGAAAGCGGCATCCAGGGTGAGGGCGTGGTGACCCTGGTGGTCACGGCCACCCATCCCCGGGGCCCCAAGGTCACCATGGGCCGCCGCGTTACCTGCTACGACGTTTATCCCTCCCCCACCCAGGACCAGCCCGCCCCCTGCCCCCCTCCGGGAGGTGGAAGGCCATGAGGAAGGGCTTCACCCTGGTGGAGGTCCTGGTGGCCATGGCCATCCTGGTGGTGGTCCTGGCCCTCGGGGTGCGTTACTTCGCCAGCACGGGCGAGCTGGCTCGGAATACCCAGGCGCGGAACGAGCTTCAGGACCGGGTGCGGATGGTGATGCAGCTGGTGACCGCCGATCTCCAGATGGCGGGGGCCCGCTACTGGAATAGCGGCGGCCAAAACCGCGCCTTCAGCCTACCCCTTCCTCCACTTTCGGGAAGCGATGCGGGCGCCCAGGACACCCTAGCCCTTTACTACGTCACGAGCCTCCGGGACCAGGCCTCTGCCTGCCGCCGGGTGGACTACGGGTTTGATGGGGATACGCTGCGCCGAAGCGACGTGAACGCCACGCCCGCCGCGGGAAGCGACTGCACCGCCCCTTCCCCTAACTTCCAGCCCCTGGCCGAGGGGATTCTTGCCCTGGACATCCAGTACCAGTGCAGCAACGGTACCACCCAAAACAGGCCGGACTGCGGCCTAGACGCCTATCCTCGCTCGGCCAAGGTCACGGTGGCGGGCTATTCTCTAAGCCCCGTGACCAACCCTGGGCCCGCCTCCCTCACCACCGTCACCGGCCAAACCCTCACCTGTCCTCCGGGCCGCGCCTGTTACGCCCTAACCCAGGAGGTCCTCATGCCTAACCTCAAGCCCCTGCCCACCCCCTAGGAGGTGAACCGTGAACCGCAAAGGCATCGCCCTGGTCGCCACTTTGGCCCTCATGGTGGTTATCGCTCTCCTCGTCTTCGGAACCTTCTTCACTACTCAGATAGAGCTCTGGACCACCCGCAACGACACCACCTCGGTCCAGGCCTTCTACGCCGCCGAGGCCGGCCTCCAGAAGTACAAAGCGGTCCTCTTCCAGCAGTATGTCTGGCGGGAGCAGCGGGGTCAGACCGGGGGAGGCAGCGGCTGTTTTACCTCCCTCGTCACCGGCCTGGACCTGGAACGGAACGGTACCCTAACCCCCTTCACCAACAACCAGCTGGTTCTCGCCGACGGCGAGGCGGTGACGGACGCCTTCGGCAATCCCGTGGGTCGGTATCGGGTGGTCCTTTACAAAGACGCCCAAGACGGCCAGCTTTTCACCTTGGTCTCCCAGGGAACCTCCTCCAGTGCCAAGGCCACGGTCCAGGCCACCTTCCGCATCAGCAACACGGGCTATCTGGAGCAGGCCATCTTCGCCGGTACAGGCCAGGCCAATAAGTGGCTGAACGGCGGGGCCACCATCCGAGGTGGGGTCTACGTGGTGGGAAGTCCCAGCGACCCCGACCAAACCGTCATAGACGCAAACGGCAACTTCGCCCTGTATAACCGGTACGACCTGAATACCTACTCCGGGATCGCCGACCGGGTAGAATCCCCCTACCGGCAGGTCCAGGACCTCTGCGCGAGCCTCCGGGTGCAGTACGGCAAGATCGCCGTTGGGGGAAGCACCCAAATCGGCGAGCCCGACAACAAGGTGAAGGGGGTCTTTGTGGGCCGGGGGGCCCAGGACATCACCGGGCAGAACGTGGATGTCTGCCAGAACAACAAAGGGGTCTGCACCGAGGCCATGGGGGGGTTTGACCTCTCCAACCCGCCGCCCTTCCCGACCCTGGACACCAAGATGGACTCCGACGCCTGCAGCGCCTACCCCACCTGGCGGGCCTGCCTCCGGACCAAGGCCGCTCTACGAATTCAGCGCCTGGGGAACGTGCTCTCCGTGGCCAGCCCGCCTGGAATCACCTTGTCCTCTGATTCCTGCCTCCAGGCCATGCAGTCCGGCACCCTGACCTTGGATACCCAAAGCGTGGACTGCACCTTTACCCGCTTGGACGGAAGCCGGGGGGGGTTCAGGTACACCTATGCGGGGAACAACAAGAGCGGACAGGGGCTTCTGGAAGTATTCGGCGACGTGGTGCTGGAGGGGGTGGACGTGGTTCTGAAGAAACCCACGGACTACAGGGTCCAATCGGGGAGTGCCAGGAGCGCCACCCTGGCGGTGCTGCAGCTTGGCGGCAACGGCGGCAACCTGGATATCAACGCCAACTTCCTCCCCGATGCCACCTTTGGCTCTTTCCCCGGTCATGCCTTGGGCCTTGTGGTGGAGAAGGACCTCTACCAGCGCGGCCAGTACGTGATGGCTCCGGTGTACGCCGGGGGCACCTTCCGGGTGGTGAAGGACAACGTCCTTTTCGGTTCCGCCATCGCCAACCAGTTCTGCACCACCAGTGCCGGCAGCCAAACGAGCTGCAACGCCGGCCAAAAGGCCGAGGTGGTCTACATCCGCATCCCCAAGGAGAACCGCCCCGTGCTCCTGCCGAGCCTCCGGGGGGGAAAGCCGGTCTTCCAGGTGCTCTCCTATGAGCGCCGCTAGGCTTTCACACCGTTTTCACACCCTTCCCCCATCCTGAGGATGGCCCCCGGAGGGGCTTGACAAAAAAGTACGGGCTCTGAAGACTGGGGGGTGAAAGGAGGTGAGAAGGGCAGGAGGAGGACGGGAAAGCGGTAGTTAGAGGCGGCTTTCGGCAACAGGCACTCATGGCCGCGCAAATGGATGAAACGCGCGGAAAACCCTAAGGAGAAGGAAGTATGCGGAACGCAAAAGGCTTCACCCTGATTGAGCTCTTGATCGTCATCGCCATCATCGGCATCCTGGCGGCGGTGCTGATTCCAAACCTGCTTAACGCGCGTCGTGTGGCCCAGATTCGGGCGGAACAGGCTTACGCTCAAAACGTCTATAAGGCGGCGAACGCCTACATCGCTGAGCAGACAGACGCTACAGGGGCCAGCGTGCAGGCAGAGGTTGCGAAACCCTGTACAACAGGTTATTCTGCAGGTAGCTACGATGCAGGTAAGGCCCCTTCTACGATAACAACTTGCAACGTCACCTTTGATCCGGCCACCCAGAACGTAAAGGTTACTTGGAGCGGTGCCGCCGGCAGCCAAACCGTAGGCCAGTGAGCTAGGGAGCAGAGCCAGGGGAACTAGGGTTCCCCTGGTTTTTCTTTTGGGCCATTAAAAGCCACAGCACGCCTTCCGTTCCGGGGGTGGGAAACCAGAACAGGAAAAATATCCATGCTCCCAGGAGACCTAAGGTCGGTGGATGGCTTTCCGGAACCCAGCGAAGGCACGAGGAAAGTAACCACAGGTAGGCTATGACCCAAGGTAACCCCCACTTTAGAGCGTACTCCAGAAGGCCGTTGTGGGCACGAAAGAGGTAGATACGCATCTGCTCAAGTACCCCGTCGGGATGTCGTAGCAGGAATACAGGATCTCCTCCGGGTGCATTGTTAACCCCTAATAGGGTACTACCCCTTTTTCCAAACTCACTTTGAAGAAACTGTTCCAACTCAAGACGGCTTAAATAGGCGGGCCAGCGATGCTCAAAGACCCCCCCGCCCCAGCCGAAGAGCGGCCTGGCCGCGATGCCCCCTAGGGCGGCCTTCCAGTAGTAGAGCCGGGTCAGGAAGGTGTGCCCGCTTGTAAGCTCGGCGCGCTCCCCCTGAGGGTTGAGGAGGCGCACGGCGCCCCACCCCAGGCCTACCCCCAAAAGGCCCAGGACCAGCACCCAAACTCCGGCTTGCCGCCGCCAAAGGAGCACCGCCACCCCAACTCCGAAAAGGGCGAGGATCCCCGCCCGGTTGAAGGTGAGCCCCAGGGCCACGGCCAAGAGGAGGAGAAGGACCCCGTAGGCGGTGTTCCGCCTCTGGGCGAAAAAGCCCGCCGCCACCCCAAACCCCAGGGCGAAGTACCCGGCGAGGTGCCCCTTTCCGGGAAAGGTCACCATGGGGAGGTTGCCGGGGTCGGTAGGGTAGTAGAGGCCCCGGTGGAGCGCCACCTCGGCCAGGGCCCCGAGGGCCAGCACCCCGGCCCCCCCCAGCACCCCCAGGGCCACCCTCTGGCCTAGCTCCGGGTCAAAGAGGGAGCGGAGGTAACCCAGGGCGAAGACCCCCACCATCAGTAGCCCCCATACCAGCCCGTCGGAGTAATCCACCACCGAGCCGGTGAGGGCCACCTGGGGCTCTGGGGAAAGGGCCGTGGCAAGGCCCATCCAGAGAGCAAGAAAAAGGGCGAGGAGCAAAGGGGGGTGGGACCGCAGGAACCGGGGCAGGTGGCGGAGGTGCGCGAAATGTACCTGGGGATGCGCGGTGAGCTCCAGGAAAAGGCCCCCCAGCAAAAAGAAGAGGGTGAAGTAGTGCTTGGCCAGCACCACCCCGGCGTGGCTAGCCCCGAAGGGCCAGACCACAAGGGGATAGAGGAAGGCGAAGAGGGGCCACCACCAGCGGCGCAGGAGGTTCATGGGGGCATTCTATCGCATGGGGCCGCACGCCCCAGTACACTCTAGACATGGGCGCGGCCAAGGTGGTGCGGTCCCTCAGCCTGGAAGAGTACCTGGCCCTGGAGAGGGAGGCCTCGGTAAAGCACGAGCTGGTGGAGGGCTTTCCCCACGCCATGGCCGGGGCGGGCGACCGGCACAACCGGCTGGTGGTGAACCTGGTCCTGGCCCTGGGCCCCCTGGCCCGGAAAAAGGGGTGCCGCCTCTACGCAAGCGACATGCGGCTCAAGGTGGACGCCGCCACGGTCTACTACCCCGATCTCATGGTGGTTTGTGAGGAAGACCCTGGGGAATACTACAAGGAAAAGCCCTGCCTGGTGATAGAGGTGCTCTCCGAGTCCATGGAGGCCACGGACCGGAGGGAAAAGCTCCACAAGTACCTGGGCCTGCCCACCCTCCAGGCCTACCTCTTGGTGGACTCCCGCCTTCCCCGGGCCTTCGGCTACTACCGGGAGGGGGAAGGATGGGTGTACCGGGAGGCGGAGGAAGGCCACCTGCCGCTACCCTGCCTGAAGGGCCACTTGGACCTCTCCGAGGCCTATTACGGGCTCTAGAGACCTCCTAAACCTCTACCCCCTCGTAAATGGCTTCCAGGCTTATCCCCACGCCGAGGCAGGGCACCTCCGCCACCCCCTCTCCCTCCCACAGGCGGTAAAGCCAACCCTCCTCCTGGCGGAAATAGCCCTCCACCCGCCTTTCCCGGGAGTCCACCAGGAGGTAGCCCTGGAGGCTTGGGAGCTCCCGGTAGCGCCAGAGCTTCTCCCGGCGGTCTATGGCCTCGGTGTTCTCGGAAAGGACTTCCACCACCAGGCAGGGGCGCTCCTTGTATAGGGGGTGGGGGTCTTCTGCGCACACGACCATGAGGTCGGGGTAATAAAAGGTGCGGGAGGAGACCTTGAGCTTCATGTCCGAAACGAAGAGCCTGCACCCCTTGGCCCGGGCGTGAGGGCGGAGATGGTAGAAGAGGTTGCCCACGATGAGGTTATGGGCCTCCGTGGCCCCCGCCATGGGGTAGAGCACGCCCTCCAGGAGCTCGTGGCGCACGGGGGACCGCTCTTCCATGGCCAGGTAGGCCTCGGCGTCCAGAAGCTCCAGGGGCCTTGCCGCCTCGCCCATGGGGCCATTGTACCCCTAGGCGGTGCGCTCCAGGTCCCCCTCTAAGGGCGCCTCCGCCTCCACGTAGAGGGGGGCGAAGGGGGCCTCCTGGTAGAGGCGCACCCGGCCCAGGCGGGCGGCCTCGAGGAGGGCCGCGAAGGCCACCACCTTTTCCCCCCAGGAGGCGAAGGGAAGGCCCTGGAAGGTTACCTTCCCCCGAAGGAGCCCCTTGAGCCGCTCCCAGGCCTCCTTTAGGCCAAAGCCTTCGGGAGGGAGCCGCAGCACCGCCTTTCGGAAGGGCCTGGCCGCCTGCACCAGGACCTTGGGGGAAAGCCTCAGGGCGGGCCGGGGCACGGGGGGCGGCACCGCGGGAACGAGCCGGGCACGGGCCCGGAGGCGGTCCTCCAGGAAGGTTACGGCCTCGGAGAGGTCCAGTAGCGCCTGGACCAGGGGCGCCTCCCCCCCTTCCTCCTCCGGCCTGAGGGCCCGCTCCGGGGCGAGCTTCAGCACCAGAAGTTCGGCCAGGATGGGCAACAGCTCGCTCCGCGCCTTGAGGTCCTCCGGCACCTGGGCGAGGGCCTGCTCCACGAGGGAAAGGACCGGGAGGCCCTTCGGGGAAAGCCTCCCCCGCCTCAAGGCCTCCCGGAGCGCCTCCGGGGTGCCGGAAAAGCCGGGGAAGGTTAGGCGGATCACCGGGAGGCGAAGGCCGGGCGCTTCCTGGGTAGGAGGAGGCCCACCTTCTCCCGCACCTCCTCCATGGTGGCCTGGGCGAGGGCGCGGGCCCTCCGGGCGCCCTCGAGGAGGGCGTCCATCACGTAGTCCGGGTCCCGCTTCAGGGCCTCGGCCCGCTCCCGGATGGGCCCAAGGGCCCGCATAAGGTGGTCAAAGAGGATGCGCTTCACGGTAAGGGTGCCCACCCCGGCCCGGCGGTACTCCTCCTTGAGGGCCTCCACCAGGGGCTCGGGGGCGAAGTAGGCCAGGTAGGTGAAGACCAGGCTCCGCTCCGGGTCCCCGGGGTCGGAGAGGCGGATCCTCTGGGGATCGTCCGGGAGGTGCTGGATCTTCCTCCAGATGCTCTCCTCCGGCTCCAGGAGGCCAATGGTGTTCCCTAAGGACTTGCTCATCTTGGCCCGGCCGTCAATCCCCGGCACCCTGGGGGCCTTGGGGTTCAGGAGGGCCTCGGGCTCGGGGAAGGTCTCCCCGAAGAGGTGGTTGAAGCGGCGGGCGATCTCCCGGGTGAGCTCAATGTGCTGCACCTGGTCCTCGCCCACGGGCACGGTGTCCGCCTTGTAGACCAGGATGTCCGCGGCCTGGAGCACCGGGTAGAGGAGGAGGCCGGACCAGACGGTCTCCTGCTTGCTGGCCTTGTCCTTGAACTGGGTCATGCGGGTGAGGTCCCCCAGGGGGGTCAGGGTGGTGAAGACCCAGGCGAGCTCGGTGTGCTCGGGGACGTGGGACTGGACGAAGAGGGTGACCTTCTCCGGGTCAAGCCCCGCGGCGATGTTCACCAGGGCCGCCTCAAAGGTCCGCTTTGCCAGGGTCTCGGGCTCGTAGGCCAGGGGGTTGGTGAGGGCGTGGTAGTCCACGATGCAAAAGAGGGCGTCCCGGCCCAGCTTTTCCCCGATCTCTACCCATTGCTTGATGGCCCCCAGGTAGTTGCCGATGTGGATCTCCCCGGAGGGCTGGATGCCGGAAAGGACCCGCTTCATTACCCTAAGGGTACGGTGGGGTGAGGGCGCCGTCAACCGCTTGGTAGGATGGCCTTATGAAGGACCTGGTGGAGTACCTGGCGAAGAGCGTGGTGGAGCATCCCGAGGCGGTGCGGGTAGAGGAGGCGCGGGGCCGGGAGGGGCCCGTGTACGTGGTGGCGGTGGCCCCCGAGGACAAGGGGCGCCTGATCGGCAAGGGGGGGCGGGTCATTGAGGCCATCCGCACCCTGGTGCGGGCCTACGCCAGGCGCAAGGTGGGGGTGGAGGTGCGCTGAGGCATAATGAGGGTATGCGCCTTGTGGAGATCGGCCGCCTCGGCGCGCCCTACGCCCTCAAGGGGGGGCTCAGGTTCCGGGGGGAACCGGTGGTGGCCCACCTGGAGCGCATCTACGTGGAAGGGCATGGCTTCAGGGCGGTGGAGGACCTCTACCGGGTGGGGGAGGAGCTCGTGGTCCACCTGGCGGGGGTGACCTCGAGGGAGCTGGCCGAGGCCCTGGTGGGCCTCAGGGTCTATGCGGAGGTGGCGGACCTCCCTCCCTTGGAGGAGGGGCGGTACTACTACTTCGCCCTCATGGGCCTCCCCGTGTACGTGGCCGGGGAGCAGGTGGGGGAGGTGGTGGACATCCTGGACGCCGGGGCCCAGGACGTCCTGGTGATCCGGGGGGTGGGGGAGAGGCTCCGCGACCGCACCGAGCGGCTTGTGCCCCTCCAGGCTCCCTACGTGCGCGTGGAGGAAGGGGCCATCCACGTGGAGCCCATCCCCGGCCTCTTTGACTAGATGCGCTACACCATCCTCACCCTTTTCCCCGGCCTCATCCGTCCCTGGCTGGAGGAGTCCCTGCTGGAAAAGGCCATCGCCCGGGGCCTCCTCGGGGTGGAGGTGGTGGACCTCCGGGACTTCGGCCTGGGGCGGCACCGCACCGTGGACGACACGCCCTACGGGGGCGGGGCGGGGATGGTGATACGGGCGGATGTGGCCGTGGCCGCCCTCGAGGCCGTGCTGCCCGCGGACGAGGTCATCCTCCTCTCCCCGGCAGGGAGGCCCTTCACCCAGGGGGAGGCGGAGGAGCTTGCGGGGAAGGGGCACCTCGTCCTCCTCTGTGGGCGGTACGAGGGGTTTGATGCCCGGGTGGAGGCCTTTGTCACCCGGACCCTTTCCGTGGGGGACTACGTCCTCATGGGAGGGGAGGTGGCGGCCCTAGCCGTCCTGGAGGCCACGGCCCGCCTCGTTCCCGGGGTGATCGGGGACCCCCAGAGCCACCGGGAGGACTCCTTCGTGCGGGGCCTCCTGGACTACCCCCAGTACACCCGCCCGCCCGAGTTCCGGGGCCTTAGGGTCCCCGAGGTCCTGCTTTCGGGCAACCACCGGGAGGTGGACCACTTCCGCCGCCGGGAGGCCCTGCGCCGCACCCTAACCCTCAGGCCCGACCTCCTCTCGGGGGCGAGGATCGGGCCCCTCGAGGCCCTCTGGCTTGCGGAAATGGACCGGGAGGGCTAGACTGGGGGTTGTTTGCCCACGAACCCGCCGAGGGTTCCTCTGGGACGGGAGGCAAGGCGATGAACCGAGGCGCGCTTCTTAAGGTGGTGGAATCCCGCTACACCCGCACCGACCTGCCCGAGTTCCGGCCGGGGGACACCGTGCGGGTAGCCTACCGGGTGAAGGAGGGCAACCGCACCCGCATTCAGAACTTTGAGGGGATCGTCATCAAGGTCCGGCGGAACGGCTACAACTCTAGCTTCACCGTGCGCAAGGTGAGCTATGGGGTAGGGGTGGAGCGCATCTTCCCCCTGAACTCTCCCCTCATTGAACGTATAGAGATCGTGCAGCGGGGCCGCGCCCGCCGGGCCAAGCTCTACTTCATCCGGGAGCTTTCCGAGCGGGAGATCCGCCGCAAGCTCCGCGTGGACCGCAAGCGCCTGGGCCAGGACCAGGAGAGGGCCAAGGCCGAAGGGTAGGGGGCCCCGGTAGAACCTCCCCGCGAGGTTTTGGCTGGGGAAGCCAAAGCAAAGGGGATCACTTCAGAAATCCAAGGGCCCGGGCACGCTCCAGGGCCTCCACCCGGTTCCGGGACTCCAGCTTGGCGTAGAGCCTTTCCAGGTGGTCCCGCACCGTCTCGGGGGAGAGGCCCAGGGCCCGGGCCATCCCCTTGGCGGAAAGCCCCTGGGCGAGGAGCCTCAGGACCTCTTCCTCCCGTGGGGTGAGGGCGGGGAGGTCGGGGGGGAGGAGGCGCTCCTCTCCGGAACGCACCCGGAGGAGCCGCCTTTTGAGCTCCGGGGCGGAAAGCTCCTTGGAGAAGTAGGCATCGGCCCCCGCCAGGGCTGCTTCCCGCAGCAGGACAGGCTCCTGGTAGGTGGTGAGGAGGGCGATGAGCCCGCGGTACCCCCCCTCGCGAAGCCTTCGGGCGCACTCCAGGCCGTCCATCTTGGGCATGCGCAGGTCCAGGAGCACGGCCTCGGGCCTCAGGGCCAGGGTTTGGACCAGGGCCTCCTCCCCGTTGGCCGCCTCGGCCACCACCTTTAGCCCCTCGGCCTCGAGGCCGGCCCGAAGCCCCAGGCGAAAGAGGGGGTGGTCGTCGGCGATGAGAACCCGCATCCCCTTTAGGCTACCCCAGGGCCTATACTCGAGGCATGCCCCTTACCCTGAATGCCCTCAGCGAGCTCACAGGCCTGGCCTCGGAGCATGTCCTCCGGGAAGAGGTGGAGGAGACCGGGACCCCGCCCGAGACCATCCTCTCCAAAATGGCCGAGCGCCTGGCGGTCATGCGGGAGGCCATCCGCCGGGGCCTCGCCTCCGACGCCCCCAGCGTGGCCGGCCTGGTGGGGAAAAACGCCAAGACCCTATGGGAGGCGCCCGATCCCCTAAAGGACCCCCTTTTGAAGCGGGTCCAGGCCTACGCCATGGCGGTGAACGAGGAGAACGCCCGCATGGGCCGCATCGTGGCCGCCCCCACCGCGGGCAGCGCCGGAACCCTTCCCGGGGCCCTCTTGGGCGTGGCGGACCACCTGGGCCTCCCTGACGAGCGCCTCCTCATGCCCCTGATCCTGGCCGCGGGGGTGGCCAAGATGATCAGCCGGGTGATCCACATCGCCGGGGCGAGCGGGGGCTGCCAGGCGGAGATCGGCTCCAGCGCCGCCATGGCCGCGGCCGCGGTGACGGAACTTTTGGGGGGTAGCCCCGAGGCCGCGGCCCATGCCGCCGCCCTGGCCCTCCAGAACACCCTGGGCCTGGTCTGCGACCCCGTGGGGGGGTTTGTGGAGGTGCCCTGCGTGATGCGCAACGGCTTCTACGCCGTTCACGCGGTGAGCGCCGCCTCCATGGCCCTTGCGGGGATAAGGAGCGTCATCCCGCCCGACGAGGTGGTCCTGGCCATGGCCGGCATCGGCCGCCTCCTCCCGTTGGAGCTCAGGGAGACGGGCCTCGGCGGCCTGGCGGACACCCCTACCGGCCGGCGCCTAGCCGAGGAGGCCCTGAGGCGCGGCCAGCCCCAGGAACCCCCCTCCTGAGCTGGCTTTTCCCCTCTGGCCTAGGCCCTTGCGCCCCTACTCCTCCCCCTTGGCGATGGGCACCCCCACCAGGTTCCCCCACTCCGTCCAGGAGCCGTCGTAGTTCTTCACGTGGGGGTAGCCCAGGAGGTACTTGAGGACGAACCAGGAGTGGCTGGAGCGCTCGGCGATGCGGCAGTAGACCACCACGTCCTTGTCCTTGGTGACCCCTAGGGGCTCGTAGAGGGCTTTGAGCTCCTCGGCGCTCTTGAAGGTGCCGTCCGGGTTCACCGCCTTGGCCCAGGGGATGTTCTTCGCCCCTGGGATGTGGCCGGCCCGGAGCGCCCCTTCCTGGGGGTAGTTGGGCATGTGGGTAAGCTCCCCCCGGTACTCCTCGGGGCTCCGCACGTCCACCAGGGCCCCCTTGCCTTCCTTTACCTTCAGGATGTGCTCCAGCACGTCGTCCCGGTAGGCGCGGATGGACTCGTCCCGGTAGGGGACCTCGTAGCGGCCCGGAGGGTAGGAGGGCACCTCGGTGGTGAGGGGCCGGCCCTCCTCCACCCACTTCTGCCGCCCGCCGTTCATGAGGCGCACGTCCCGGTGGCCGTTGTACTTGAAGAACCAGAAGGCATAGGCGGCCCACCAGTTGTTCTTGTCCCCGTAGAGGACCACGGTGGTGTCGTTGGAGATGCCAAGCCGCTCCATGAGCCTGGCGAACCCCTCTTCGTCAATGAAGTCCCGCACCACCGGGTCCCAAAAGTCCCGCTGCCAGTCAATCTTCTGTGCCCCGGGGATGTGGCCGGTGTCGTAAAGGAGGATGTCCTCGTCCACCTCCAGAACCCGCACCGTCGGGTCCTTGAGGTGCTCCTCCACCCACTGGGTGCTCACCAGAACCTCGGGATGGGCGTAGCTCATGCCTGCACCTCCGGACTCCACTATACCCTTGAGCGTGGAAAAAGCAAGGAGAGGGAGGCCACATTTGGGGGCCCTTGTGCCCCGGGGGGGTTTCTGGTATAAAGGCCTTGGGGAGTAGCCGCCCCGGAATGGGGCCAGCCGGTCGTCAGTACGGGAGGGCGTTCCTCCCCGGTCGGCTGGGGCGCTTTAGGCGCATGGCGAGACCACCTGAACGGGTGGCCTCGAGGCCTTTGCTACTCCCCGAAAGGAGGGAAGGATGGACTTTACCCTTTTGCTGATGATCGCGGTCTTCGTGGCCAGCCTGGTGATCCAGTGGAGGCTACAGGCCACCTTTGGCCGGTTTTCCCAGGTGGTCTCCGCCCGGGGCCTCACGGGGGCCCAGGTGGCCCGGGCCATCCTGGACGCCCACGGGCTCACCGGGGTACGGGTGGAGCCCGCGCCGGGGGTCCTCACGGACCACTACGATCCCCAGGCCAAGGCGGTGCGGCTTTCTGAGGCCAACTACGCTTCGCCGAGCCTCGCGGCCCTGGCGGTGGCCGCCCACGAGGTGGGGCATGCCGTTCAGGACGCCCAGGGCTACGCCTGGCTCAGGGTGCGGGCAAACCTCTGGCCCGTGGCGAGCCTAGGGAGCAACCTGGGGCCCATCCTGGTCCTTGTGGGCCTGGGCCTGGGGGCCGTGGGCCTCGCTAAGCTGGGGATCTACCTGTACCTGGCTGTGGCCTTCTTCCAGCTCGTCACCCTGCCCGTGGAGTTTGACGCCTCCAGGAGGGCCCTAGAGTTCCTGAAGCGGATGGGCTTCCTCGCCCCGGGGGAGATGGGCCCCGCCCGCCAGGTCCTGCAGTGGGCGGCCCTCACCTACGTAGCGGCCCTGGCGAGCTCCCTGGCCACCATCCTCTACTACGCCAGCCTGCTCGGGCTTTTCGGCCGGCGGGAGGAGTAGATGCCCCTTCTCCTCTGCCCTAGTTGTGGCGTGGGGATGCGGGAGGTGGAGCGCCGGGGGGTGCTCCTGGACGTCTGCCCCCAGTGCGGAGGGGTTTGGCTGGACCGGGGAGAGCTGGAAAAGCTTCTGGCCGAGGCCCGGGAGGTGGAGCGGGCCTACGAGGAGGAGCGGGAGGCCCACTACCGCGGGGAGGGCAAGCCCTACAAGAAGAAAAAGGGCTTTCTGGAGCTCTTTGACTTCTTTGACTGAGCCTTGGGCCCATGGGCGACCCCCGGGGAAGACCCCGGGGGTTTTGGGTTTGCCCTAGCGGGTGTCCCCGGATCCCCCCAGCTTGCCCCGCTCTTGGCGCGAGCGAAGCTTCTCCAGGTTGGCCTGGGCCACGGCCTCGAGGCTCGCCCCCAGGTCCGTGGCTACCTGGGCCACATACCAGAGCACGTCGCCCAGCTCGGCCAAGAGGGCCTTCCGGATCTCTTCCGTGACCTCGCCCCCCTGGTCCCGGAGCACCTTCTTCACCTTGTTGGCGAGCTCCCCCGCTTCCCCGGCCAGGCCCAGGGTGGGGTAGATCAGGCGGTAGGCCTCCGGGTACAGGGCGGTCTTCCTGGCTTCCTGCTGGTAGGCGTCAAGGGTCATGGGCCACCTCTTCCTTACGGATCGCATAGACCCGGCTTGCCCCGCCCTCGCCGGTGACGCCGTAAAGGGCGTGGCAGGCCTCCATGGTGCGCTTCTGGTGGGTGATCAGGATGAACTGGCGCCCCGTGCGCAGGAACCGGGCGAAGCGCAGGAGGTTGGCCTCGTCCAAAGCCGCATCTACCTCGTCCAGGACCAAAAGGGGCACCCCCCCTTGGACCTCCCCTAGGGCGAAGAGAAAGGCCAGGGCCCCCAGGGTCTTCTCCCCTAGGGAGAGGAGCCGGAGGTCCTGGGTGCGCTTGCCCTTGGGTACCAGGAAAAGCCTCAAGCCCCTGCCCTCCCGGCGGACCTCGGCCCTGGCCCCAAGGAGGGCTTCCGCGTGGGCAGAGAAGGCCTCCCGGAACCTCTGGAAGCTCTCCTGAAGGCGCTGGCCGTACTCCCTTTCCACCCCCTTGACCTCGGCCTCGAGGCGGAGGAGGGCCTCCGTGGCCTCGGCCACCTCCCGCTCCTTCTCCTCCAGAAGGGGCTTTAGGGCCTCCAGTTCCCGCGCGGCCAAGGCGTTCACCGGGCCTAGGGCCTCCCGCTCCCGCTCCACCTGCGCAAGCCTCGCCTGCAGGGCCCGGGGGGAGCCCGGGTGGCGCTCTAGGGGGGGAAGCCCCTTCAGCTCCCTCGCCAGCTCCTCTAGGAGGGCTTCCCGGCGCGCCAGGGTGAGGCGTAGGGTTTCCCGCTCGGCGAGGAGGGCGTTCCGGCGGGCGAGGTTCCGGCTCAGGGCCTCCTCCACCCCTGCCCTCTGCCGGCGCACCTCTTCCAGCCGGGCCGCAAGCTCCCGGGCCTCCGCCTCCAGGGGGGCGAAGGCCTCTAGGCGGCCTTGGATCCCGGCCAGGCGGGCTTGGACCCGCTTCGCCTCCTCCTTGGCCTGTTGCCAGGCAGCGTGGGCTTGGGAGAGGATCCGCCACCGCTCCCAGGCCTCGGCCTGGGCCAGGGCGTCCTCCAGGGCCTGCCTTTCCTCCTGAAGGCGCCTCAGGGGGGTCTCCTCCCAGGCCTCCTGGGGGGGAAGGGGGGGGTCGGGGGCCCGGGGCAGAGGGGCGTTCAGACGGGCTTTTAGGGCCGCCACCTCGGCCTTGAGCCCCTCCAGGGCCTCGGCCGGGGGCAGGGCGGCCAAGGCCTGGGCCAGGGCCTGGCCCCGCTCCTCCAGGCGGCTTTGCTCCCCCTCCAACTCCTCCAGCCGGCGGCGGAGCAGGAGGGCCTCCCCCCCTCGGCGCACCCTCCCTCCCGTGAGGGCGCCCGTCCGCTCCAGGACCTCTCCCTCCAGGGTCACCAGGCGCTCCCGCCCCCCCGCCTTGCGGTAGGCCAGGGCGGCCTCGAGGTCCTCCAGGACCAGGGTGTCCGAGAGGAGGGCCCGGAGGATGGCCTCCTCGGGGAGAGGGCCTTCTAGGCGCAGGCGGGCCAGCCGGTAGGCCGGGCCGAGGAGGCCGGGAAAGGGGCGGGGCGGGGGAGGGGAGGGGGGTTGGAGGAGGGTGAGGGGGAGGAAGGTGGCCCGGCCGCCTTCCCGCTTGAGCCGGGCGATGGCCGCCTTGGCCGCGGCCTCGTCCTCCGCAAGCACCCACTGCAGCCGGGGCCCGAGGGCCACCTCCAGCGCCAGCTCCAGGCCGGGCTCGGGGCGGATCAGGTCGGCCACCACCCCGAGGATCCCGGGAAGCCCCCGGGCCCGCCGCGGCCCCTCCTGCAGGTCGGCCCCCGAGGCCAGGAGCTCCCTAAGCCGCTCCCGCTCCCGCCTCAGGGCCTGGGCCTGGGCCCGGACCTCCTGGAGCTCGGCGAGAAGGCGCGCCCTTTGCCTGGCCGCCTCCTCCAGGGGGGCAAGGGCCCTCTCTTTCTCCGCCAGCTCCCTTTCCAGCCTGGCCCGTTCCTCCAGGGTCTCCTGGTAGGCCCGGAGGCGCTCCTGGTGGCGGGCAGCGGCGAGCTCGTACCGGCGCCAGGCCTCCTCCAGCTGGCGCTTCCGGGCCAGGAGCCGGGCCTCCTCCCCCTTCAGGGCCTGGAGGCGGGCCCGCGCCTCCTCCAGGCCCAGGGCGGGGGCCGGGGGAGGGGGGCCGGGGTCCTCCGGTGGGGGGCGGTCCAGGGCCTTCAGGACGCGGAGGAGCTCCCGCGCCTCCCCCTCCAGGGCTTCCTTCTCCTTAAGGCCCAGGCGGGCCGCCTCCAGGCGTTCCCTCAGGGCTTCGGCTTCCTGGAGGAGGGCCTGCCGCCTCCCTTCCAGAGCCTGGCGCTCGGCCGAAAGCCGCCCCTCCTCCCCCTCCAGGGCCTCGAGGCGGGCCTGGATCCCCTCCACCTCCCTCTCCGCCTCCTCCTTCCGGGCGAGGAGGAGGCTTCGCCTCAGGGCCAGGGCCAAGGTGGCGAGCTCCTGGGCCCTTTTGGCCGCCTCCGCCTCCTGGCCCAAGGCCTCGGCCCTGCCCTTGAGGGCGGCGAGCTCCTTCTCCCGCTCCGCGAGGAGGGCCAGGGCCTCCTCCAGGCGGGCCTTCGCCGCCTGGGCGGCCTCGGCCACGGGGCGGAGCCCAGAGGCTTCCTCCAGGTGCGCGAGAAGGGTCTCCTCCGGGGCCTCGAGGAGGGCCCCCACCTCCCCCTGGCCCACGATGGCGTACCCGCCCCGGCCCAGGCCGGTGCCCGCGAGGTGGAGGGCCAGGGCTTTGGCGCTCAAGGGGCGGCCGTTTACCCGGAGGAACGCCCTTTCCCCCTCTATGCGCCTTTCCACCAGGAGGCGCTCCCGCCCCCGCGAAAGCTCTAGGCGCACCTCGGCGAAGCTGGCGGGGGGAAGGCGCTCGCCGCCGTGAAAGAGCAGGGCCTTCAGTTCCTGGCCCCTAAGCTCCTGGGCCCGGGCCCCGGTAACAAACCTTAGGGCCTCCACCAGGTTGCTCTTGCCCGAACCGTTGGGGCCGATGATCCCCGTGATGGGGTCGGGGAAGTCCAGCACCGCGCGCTCGGCGAAGGACTTGAACCCCTGCAGGACAAGGCGGTCAATGCGCCAGGCTTCCCTCATGGCAGGCGGATGGGCTGGTTCAGGTCCAGATGGGCCAGGCCAGGGCTCGGCCTCCCCTCCACCAAAAAGCGCACCTCCTCGGCCTGGGGGAAGGTGGCGAGGAGGGTGTAGGCCAGGCTGTAGAGGCGGTAGGCCTCGAGGGTGGCGTCCAGCCCCAGGGCGAAGTCCTGGGGGAGGTCCACCACCAGGCGCTGGCCCTGGAAGAAGAGGGCGAGGGGCCTCGGGGCCGCTACCGCCTGGGACCAGGCCTTGAGGGCCGCGGCCCCGGGGGATTCCCCCGGGCCCAGGCTCAGGGTCTGGGTCTCCTTGAGAAACCCCTGGGGCGGGTTGGGGCGGTAGAGCACCAGGGTAAGGCTTTGGGCGCGGACCTCCTCCGCAGGGAGGGGAAGGGCCGTGGGGGCCCGGACCCCCTGGGTCTTCCAGTAGAAGAGGCCTCCCGTGAGGCAGACGGCAAGCCCTAGGAGGTTCCATAGGGTAAGGAGCCTTCTCATGGCGCCTCCAGGTAGGCCTGGACGGCCTGGGCCACGGCCTGGGCGAGCTCCTCTCGGGCCTTCGGGTCCTTGAGCCGGTCTACGCCCACCTCCAAGACCACGGCTGCCCCGGGGATATCGGTGAGGGCGTAGGGGCCTTCCGCCTTGGCCACCACGATGCCCAGGGCGGAGAAGGCCTTTTCCAAGGCCTCGGCCAGGCGGTGGGGGCTCCCCGCGTAGGCCTTGAGGAGGGCGGCCTGGGCCTTGGGGGCGGTGAGGAGGAGGCGCTCCGCGTTTTGGGCCAGGGGGGAGGAGCGGGCCTTGGGCAGGTAGAGGTTCACCGCCGCCCCCCAGGTGGCGTGGAAGGAGAGGAGGACGCTGGCCGCCTGGGCCTGGCGCAGGCGGGCCTCGAGGGGAAGGGTCTCATCCCCCGTGCGGGTGAGGCGGCTTCCTGGCAGGCGGGCGGCCACCCTCTTGGCCAGGTCCAGGGTGAGGTCCTTTTCCTTGAGGTCGCCGAGGGCGATCCCGGGGTCGCTCCCCCCATGCCCCGGGTCCAGGAGCACCGAGGGGCGGGGGAGGGGGAGGGGGCCCCACTCCAGGACCACCTGGCCTCCCCCGGGGTAGTAGAGGCGGTCGGGGGGGCGGGAGAGGGGAAGGAAGAGGCCCAGGGCCTCCCGTTGGAAGCCAGGGTCCTCCCCCTGGGTCAGGGGGAAGAGGACCCCACCCGCCTGGACTACGGCGTTCACCTCGCGGGTGAATCGGAGGAGGAGACGGTCGGGGGCCCTTTCCACCTGAAGGAGCCTGGCCCAGGGGAGGGTGAGCCGAACGCCCACCTCCGCCCGGTACTCCAGGCCTAGGGCCTCGGCTAAGGGGCGGAGGGGGACGTACACCTTGTCCCCTCGTGGCCACGCGGCCCTCATCTGGGCGGCCCGGGCCTCCTCCTTCACGATGGGGAAGGTGCGCTGGCGGCTTCCCAGGCCGAGGGCCACCGCGCCTTCTCCCTGCCACAGGCTAAGCCCCAGGCCCTGGGCCACCAGGCGGGCCTCCCCGTAGGCCACCCCCGACCCTCCCGGGTAAAGGGCCTCCCCCTGGAGGGTGCCCACCTGGAGGGGCTTGGGGGCTTGGGCCAGGGCCAGGGAGAGGAAGGGAAGGAGCCAGGCCTTCCTCAGGCCAAGGGTGTCCCAACGCGGCCTCACAGCTCCTCCAGGGCCCGGCGCAGCGCGGCCCTCTTGTCCTCGGCCTTCTTCTCGTAGGCCCTCTTGCCCCGGGCGAGGCCCAGGAGGACCTTGGCGTAGCCCCGCTCGTTGAAGTAGATCTTGAGGGGCACCAGGGTGAGGCCTTTCTGCTCCACCTTGCCCAGGAGGCGCTTGAGCTCGTGCCGGTGCAGGAGAAGCTTCCTGGGCCTCCTGGGGTCCACGTTCATGTAGGAGCCCTTCTCGTAGGGAGCGATGTAAAGGTTTTCCAAAAAAAGCTCCCCGTCCCGGAAGCGGGCGAAGCTTCCGGTAAAGTCCACCTTGCCCTCCCGGAGGGACTTGACCTCCGTCCCCTTGAGGGCGATGCCGGCCTCGTAGGTCTCTAGGACCTCGTAGTCGTGACGGGCCCGGCGGTTTTCCAACGTAGGCCGCACGGGGCCTATCTTACCCGATAGGCCTCCTCCCGGCGGTGCCGGAGGATGGGGTAGGTTTCCCGGTAGGCCTCGAGGAAGTCCCAGTCAGGCTCGGCCAAAAGGAGCCCCTCCTCCTCCCGCCTTCCTAGGACGCGCCCATCGGGGGCCAGGAATAGGGTAGGGCTTCCGGAAGGCCGGGCGCGGGCCTTTTCCCCAGGACGAGCTCGGGCAGGAGCAAAAGCCCCGCCCCCTCCTCCCGGGCGGCCCGGGCCAGGGGGCTTAGGGCCTTAAGGAGCGCCTTTAGGCTTTCCCGCTTGCAAAGATGGGCGAGGGCGAGGCGCATTACCTCCGGCCCAAGAGGTGCCAGGCGCTGGGGAGGAGGAGGGCGGCGAGGACCGCCTTTACCAAATCCCCGGGGATGAAGGGGAAGAGGCCCATGGCCCACAGCGCCCCAAGGCCGGCGAACTTCCCCACCCCCATGAGCCAGGCGGCGAGCCAGGGAAGCCCTACCAGGTAGAGGAGAGCGTTGCCGAGGAGCATGGCGAGGAGGGTGCCGGGGAAGCTTCGGTCCAGGCCGAACCGCTCCACCAAAAGCCCCACGAGCCCCGCCGCCAGGGGAAAGGCCAGGAGGAAGCCTCCGGTGGGTCCGAGGATCTTGGCCAGGCCCCCGGTGCCTCCGGCGAAGACGGGGAGGCCCATGGCCCCCTCGAGGAGGTAGGCCAGGAGGGATAGGAAGCCCAGGCGGCTTCCCAGGGCTGCCCCCACCAGAAGGAGGCCGAGGGTCTGCCCGGTGATGGGGACCGGGGTGAAGGGAAGGGGGATGGAGATCTGGGCCAGGAGGGCCACGAAGAAGCTTCCCGCCAGGATAAGGGCGAGATCTCGGGAGAGGGTCCTCGTGGGCCAGAGGGTTTTGGCCAGGGGTAGGTAGGGCAAGGACTGGGTTGCCTTCATACGCGTCTCCTTGAACCCCCGCCGGGGTTCGTAAACCAAAATTACGGGTAAGGGTTGATGAAGTCAAGCGATCCCGGGCCCTTATCCCCGTGGCCCGGGCGCCTTATGGCCGGGGGGTGGGGAAAAGGGGGTAGAATGCCGGGGGAAGGAGGACGGTATGCGCGTGGGTATCAACGGATTTGGTCGGATCGGACGGCAGGTCTTCCGCATCCTCCACGAGAGAGGGGTGGAGGTGGCCCTCGTCAACGACCTCACGGACAACAAGACCCTGGCCCACCTCCTCAAGTACGATTCCGTCTACGGCCGCTTTCCCGGGGAGGTGGGCTACGACGAGGCCCACCTCTACGTGGACGGGAAGGCCGTCCGGGCCACGGCCCACAAGGACCCGCGGGAGATCCCCTGGGCCGAGGTGGGCGTGGGCCTGGTGGTGGAGTCCACCGGAGTCTTCACCGACGCGGAAAAGGCCCGGGCCCACCTCGAGGCGGGGGCCAGGAAGGTGATCATCACCGCCCCCGCCAAGGGGGAGGACCTCACCGTGGTCCTGGGGGTGAACCACGAGCAGTACGACCCCGCCAGGCACCACATCCTCTCCAACGCCAGCTGTACCACCAACTCCCTCGCTCCCGTGATGAAGGTCCTGGAGGAGGCCTTCGGGGTGGAGAAGGCCCTCATGACCACGGTCCACTCCTACACCAACGACCAGCGCCTCCTGGACCTGCCCCACAAGGACCTCCGCCGGGCCCGGGCGGCGGCGGTGAACGTCATCCCCACCACCACCGGGGCCGCCAAGGCCACCGCCCTGGTCCTTCCCGCCTTCAAGGGGCGGTTTGACGGGATGGCCCTCCGGGTCCCCACCCCCACGGGAAGCATCTCCGACATCACCGCCCTCCTCAAGCGGGAGGTGACCGCCGAGGAGGTGAACGCCGCCCTCAAGGCCGCGGCGGAGGGCCCCCTGAAGGGCATCCTGGCCTACACCGAGGACGAGATCGTCCTCCGGGACATCGTCATGGACCCCCACTCCTCCATCGTGGACGGGAAGCTCACCAAGGCCATCGGCAGCCTGGTGAAGGTCTTCGCCTGGTACGACAACGAGTGGGGCTACGCCAACCGGGTGGCCGACCTGGTGGAGCTCGTCTTGAAGAAGGGGGTCTAGATGCGCACCCTCAAGGACCTGGACCCTAAGGGGAAGAGGGTCCTGGTGCGGGTGGACTTCAACGTCCCCGTCAAGGACGGGCAGGTGCAGGACGAGACCCGCATCCTGGAAAGCCTCCCCACCCTGCGCCACCTCCTCGCGGGGGGGGCTTCCCTCGTCCTCCTCTCCCACCTGGGCCGTCCCAAGGGGTCCGACCCCAAATACTCCCTGGCCCCCGTGGGCGAGGCCCTAAAGCGCCACCTCCCTGGGGCCCGCTTCGCCCCCTTCCTTCCGGGCTCGGAGGAGGCCCTTAGGGAGGCGGAGGGGCTAAGGCCCGGGGAGGTTCTCCTCTTGGAGAACGTTCGCTTTGAGCCGGGGGAGGAGAAGAACGACCCCGAGCTTTCCGCCCGCTACGCCAGGCTGGGGGAGGCCTTCGTCCTGGACGCCTTCGGAAGCGCCCACCGGGCCCACGCCAGCGTGGTGGGGGTGGCGAGGCTCCTGCCCGCCTACGCGGGCTTCCTCATGGAGAAGGAAGTGAGGGCCCTCTCCCGCCTCCTCCAGGACCCCGAGCGTCCCTACGCCGTGGTCTTGGGCGGGGCCAAGGTCTCCGACAAGATCGGGGTCATAGAAAGCCTCCTTCCCCGCATAGACCGCCTCCTCATCGGGGGGGCCATGGCCTTCACCTTCCTCAAGGCCCTGGGGGGCGAGGTGGGGAAGAGCCTCCTGGAGGAGGACCGGCTGGACCTGGCCAAAGACCTCTTGGGGCGGGCGGAGGCCTTGGGCGTGCAGGTGTTCCTTCCGGAGGACGTGGTGGCGGCGGAGCGCATAGAGCCCGGCGTAGAGACCCGGGTCTTCCCCGCCAGGGCCATCCCCATCCCCTACATGGGCCTGGACATCGGGCCCAAGACCCAGAAGGCCTTCGCCGAGGCCCTAAAGGGCGTGCGCACCGCCTTCTGGAACGGCCCCATGGGGGTGTTTGAGGTGCCGCCCTTTGACCAGGGCACCCTGGCCGTGGGCCGGGCCCTGGCCGGGCTGGAAGGGGCCTTCACCGTGGTGGGCGGGGGGGATTCCGTGGCGGCGGTGAACCGCCTGGGCCTCCAGGACCGCTTCGGCCACGTGTCCACCGGGGGCGGCGCGAGCCTAGAGTTTTTGGAGAAGGGCACTCTTCCCGGGATTGAGGTCCTAAAGTAGCCCGCCCAGGTTAGGATGGCCCCATGCGGCGCGTCTTGGTGGCGGGCAACTGGAAGATGCACAAGACCCCTTCCGAAGCCCGGGTCTGGTTCGCCGAGCTCAAGAGGCTCCTTCCCCCCCTGGAGTCGGAGGCGGCGGTCCTCCCCGCCTACCCCATGCTCCCCGCGGCCAAGGAGGTGCTCTCGGGCACAGGGGTGGCCTACGGGGCCCAGGACGTCTCCCCCCACAGGGAGGGGGCCTACACGGGGGAGGTCTCGGCCCGGATGCTTTCCGACCTCGGCTGCTGCTACGCCATCGTGGGCCACTCGGAGAGGAGGCGCTACCACGGGGAGACGGACGCCCTGGTGGCGGAGAAGGCCAAGCGGCTTCTGGAGGAGGGGATCACCCCCATCCTTTGCGTGGGCGAACCTCTGGAGATCCGGGAAAGGGGAGAGGCGGAGGCCTACACCCTGGGGCAGCTTCTTAGGAGCCTAGAGGGGGTGGAGCCCCACGCCCCCGAGCGCCTGGTCATCGCCTACGAGCCCGTGTGGGCCATCGGCACCGGGAAGAACGCCACCCCCGAGGACGCCGAGGCCATGCACCAGGCGATCCGCAAGGCCCTCGCGGAGCGGTACGGGGAGGCCTTCGCCAGCCGGGTCCGCATCCTCTACGGGGGAAGCGTGAACCCCAAGAACTTCGCCCACCTCCTTTCCATGCCCAACGTGGACGGGGGGCTCGTGGGCGGGGCGAGCCTGGAGCTTGAGAGCTTCCTCGCCCTCCTCCGGATCGCAGGTTAGGGAAGGACGCGGAGGGTGCCCTCCTGGGCCACCACGTGCAAGTGGCGGTCCAGGCCACCGCTCTGCTCGGCTACGGCGATGACCGCAGCGTCGGCGAAGCCCAGGGGGAGGTCCTGGTACCGGACTGCCAGCTCCCTAACGCGCGGCAGGTCCTCTTCCCCGCACTCCAGGGAGAAGGCCCCGGGGGGGGACGCCGACGCTTCAGGGACCCCTCCCCGCGGGCATAAAGTTGCGCTACCCTATCCCCATGTGCCTCCACCCCCGCACCGAGGCCGCCAAGGAGAGCATCTTCCCCAGGATGAGCCAGCTCGCCCAACGCCTGGGCGCGGTGAACCTGGGCCAGGGGTTTCCCTCTAACCCCCCGCCTCCCTTCCTCCTGGAGGCGGTGCGGCGCGCCCTGGGCCGCCAGGATCAGTACGCCCCCCCGGCGGGGCTTCCTGCGCTAAGAGAGGCCCTGGCCGAAGAGTTTGCCGTGGAGCCCGAGGCCGTGGTGGTCACCTCCGGGGCCACGGAGGCCCTTTACGTCCTCCTGCAAAGCCTCGTGGGCCCCGGGGACGAGGTGGTGGTGCTGGAGCCTTTCTTTGACGTCTACCTGCCGGACGCCTTCCTGGCCGGGGCCAAGGCCCGCCTGGTGCGCCTCACCCTCGCCGAGGGGGGCTTCCTCCTGGACCTCGCCGCCCTGGAGGGGGCCCTCACCCCGAGGACCCGGGTCCTCCTCCTCAACACCCCCATGAACCCCACGGGCCTCGTCTTCAAGGAGGCGGAGCTAAAGGCCATCGCCGAGCTTGCGCGGAGGCACGACCTCTTCCTCGTTTCCGACGAGGTCTACGACGAGCTCTACTATGGGGAGAGGCCCATGCGCCTTAGGGAGTTCGCCCCCGAGCGCACCTTCACCGTGGGGAGCGCGGGGAAGCGCCTCGAGGCCACGGGCTACCGGGTGGGCTGGATCGTGGGGCCTAAGGAGTTCATGCCCCCCGTCGCAGGGATGCGCCAGTGGACGAGCTTCTCCGCCCCCACGCCCCTCCAGGCCGGGGTAGCGGAGGCCTTAAGGGTGGCGCGGCGCGAGGGCTTCTACGAGGCCCTGCGGGAAAGCTACCGGAAAAGGCGGGACCTCCTGGCCGGGGGGCTTAGGTCCCTGGGCCTCCGCGTCTTCGTGCCCGAGGGCACCTATTTCCTCATGGCCGAGCTCCCGGGGTGGGACGCCTTCCGCCTGGTGGAACGGGCCCGGGTGGCCCTCATCCCCGCCTCGGCCTTCTACCGGGAAGACCCCCCCAGGGACCTCTTCCGCCTCGCCTTCTGCAAGAGCGAGGAGGAGCTTTCCTTAGCCCTTGAGCGCCTGGCCCCCGTGGTAAACTCCCCCCTGTGAAGCCCCAAGTGGTCCAGTACCTAAATAAGGGCGAGTTCCCCCTAGGGGAGGAGGAGGCCTTAAGGCTCTACCGGGCCATGCGCCGGGCCCGGTTTTTTGACGAGAAGGCCCTCACCCTCCAGCGGCAGGGGAGGCTCGGGGTCTACGCCCCCTTCATGGGCCAGGAGGCGGCCCAGGTGGGGGTGGCCCTGGCCCTCGGGGAGGGGGACTGGGTGGTCCCCTCTTACCGGGAAAGCGCCATGCTCCTCGCCAAGGGACTCCCCCTCCACACCCTGATCCTCTACTGGCGGGCCCACCCTGCGGGCTGGCGCTTCCCCGAGGGGGTGCGGGCGGTGAACCCCTACATCCCCATCGCCACCCAGATCCCCCAGGCGGTGGGCCTGGCCCTGGCGGGGCGGTACCGGGGGGAGGACTGGGTGGTGGCCACCTCCATCGGGGACGGCGGCACCAGCAAGGGGGACTTCCACGAGGGCCTGAACTTCGCCGCGGTCTTGGGCGCCCCCGTGGTCTTCCTGGTGCAGAACAACGGGTACGCCATCAGCGTCCCCCGGAGCAGGCAGATGAAGGTGGACTACCTGGCCCGGCGGGCCGAGGGGTACGGGATGCCGGGGGTGGTGGTGGACGGGAACGACGCCTTCGCCGTGTACCTCGAGGCCAAAAAGGCGGTGGAAAGGGCCAGGAAGGGGGAGGGGCCCACCCTCCTCGAGGCCCTCACCTACCGCCTCGCCCCCCACACCACCTCCGATGACCCCAGCCGCTACCGCCCGAAGGAGGAGGAGGAGGCTTGGCGGGCCAAAGACCCTATCCTCCGCCTGCGGAAGGCCCTGGAGGAGCGGGGCCTCTGGGACCAGGAGCGGGAGCAGACCCTCCTGGAGGCGCTTGAGGAGGAGTTCGCCCGGGAGCTCGCCCTGACCGACCAGGCCCCCGAGCCCCGACCCGAGGAGATCGTGGAGCACGTCTATGCCGAGATGGGCCCCGACCAGAGGCGGGCCTTTGAGGCGCTCAAGCGGGGCTTCCACCTGGAGGAAGCATGGTGAGGGAAAGGACGCGCGTCCTCAACCTGGTCCAGGCGGTCAACGAGGCCCTGGACCTGGCCCTTTCCCGCGACGAGAGGGTCCTGGTCTTCGGGGAGGACGTGGGGAGGCTTGGCGGCGTCTTCCGGGTGACGGAGGGCCTCCAGGAAAAGTACGGGGAAAGGCGGGTCTTTGACACCCCCCTCGCGGAAAGCGGCATTCTGGGCTTGGCCATCGGCCTCGCCATGGGGGGGATGCGCCCCGTGGCCGAGATCCAGTTTGCCGGGTTTTTGTACCCCGCCTTAGACCAGATCCTCTCCCACCTGGGCCGCTGGCGGCACCGCTCCCGGGGGCGGGTGGGGCTTCCCGTGGTGGTGCGGGCACCTTACGGGGGGGGCGTCCACACCCCCGAGCAGCACGCGGACTCCCCCGAGGCCCTCCTTGGCCATACCCCCGGGGTCAAGGTGGTGATCCCCTCAAGCCCGGAAAGGGCCAAGGGGCTTCTCCTTTCCGCCATAGAGGACGAGGACCCGGTCTTCTTCCTCGAGGCCATCAAGCTTTACCGGGGGGCCAGGGCCGAGGTGCCCGAGGGCTACTACACCCTGCCCCTGGGGAAGGCCCGGGTCCTCAAGGAGGGGAAGGCCGCCACCTTAATCGGCTACGGGGGGATGGTGGAGGTGATGCTGGAGGCGGCGGAGGTGGCCCGGAAGGAGGGGGTGGAGGTGATGGTGGTGGACCTGGAGACCCTGGTCCCCCTGGACGAGGAGACCCTCCTCGAGGCCGTGCGGGAAACGGGCCGGGCCATCGTGGTCTACGAGGCCATGCGCACCGGGGGCTTCGGGGCCGAGATCGCCGCCCGCATCGCCGAAGGGGCCATAGATTACCTCCAGGCTCCGGTGCTCCGGGTGGCGGGCTACGACGCCCCCTACCCCCCCTTCAGCGCCATTGAGCACCTCTACCGGCCAAACGCGAGGCGGGTCCTCGCCGCCCTCAGGAAGGCGCTCACCTATTAGGCAAGACCCGCCTCGAGGCCGAGGAGTTCTTCGCCCTGCCTCAGGAGCGGGGGGAGCTTGTGGACGGGGAGGTCCGGCAGGAGAGGCCCTTCCGGGCTTCCGCCTTACCCTAAAGGACCTCTTCGGGGCCTAAGCCCCCCGCTTCGGCTTTGGCTCAGGCGGGGACCCGAAAAGGGGGCTCCGTAGTCCCGGCCAAGGTGCGGGCGCTTAGGGCTTTTTCCCCACTTTTTCCGGCCGGGACCCGCTAGAGTAGGGAGCATGGAGCGGCCCATCTCCGAGGCCTACTTCCAGGAGGCGAAGCGGCACATCCCGGGCGGGGTGAGCAGCCCGGTCAGGGCCTTCAAGGCCGTGGGCGGCACCCCCCCCTTCCTGGTGCGGGGCGAGGGGGCCTATGTGTGGGATGCGGACGGAAACCGCTACCTGGACTACGTGATGAGCTGGGGCCCCCTGATCCTGGGCCACGCCCACCCCAAGGTCCTCGCCAGGGTGCGGGAGACCCTGGAAAGGGGCCTCACCTTCGGGGCGCCAAACCCCCTGGAGGTGGCCCTGGCCAAGAAGGTGAAGCGGGCCTACCCGGGGGTGGACCTGGTGCGCTTCGTGAACTCGGGGACGGAGGCCACCATGTCGGCCCTCCGCCTCGCCCGGGGGTATACGGGGAGGCCCTACATCGTCAAGTTCCGGGGCAACTACCACGGCCACGCGGACGGCCTCCTGGTGGAGGCGGGCTCGGGGGCCCTGACCCTGGGCGTTCCCTCCTCCGCCGGGGTGCCCGAGGCCTACGCCAGGCTCACCCTGGTCCTGGAGTACAACGACCCCGAAGGCCTGCGGGAGGCCTTAAGGAGGCGGGGCGAGGAGATCGCCGCCATCCTCTTTGAGCCGGTGGTGGGGAACGCTGGGGTCCTCGCGCCTACCCCCGAGTTCCTGAAGGCCCTCCACGAGGCCCGGGAGTTTGGTGTCCTCCTTATCGCCGACGAGGTGATGACGGGCTTCCGCCTGGCCTTCGGGGGGGCCACGGAGCTCCTTGGCCTAAAGCCCGACCTCGTCACCCTGGGGAAGATCCTGGGCGGAGGGCTTCCCGCTGCGGCCTACGGGGGGAGGCGGGAGATCATGGAGAAGGTGGCCCCCCTGGGCCCGGTCTACCAGGCGGGGACGCTTTCCGGGAACCCCCTCGCCATGGCGGCAGGGCTTGCCACCTTGGAGATTTTGGAGGAAAACCCCGGGTACTACCGTTACCTGGAGGCCCTCGGGGCTAAGCTGGAGGCGGGCCTAAAAGAGGTCCTCTCGGAAAAGGGCCTTCCCCATGCGGTGAACCGGGTGGGTTCCATGATCACCGTCTTCTTCACCGAAGGTCCCGTGGTCACCTTCCAGGACGCCAAGCGCACGGACACGGAGCTCTTCAAGCGCTTCTTCCATGGTCTTCTGGACAGGGGAGTGTATTGGCCCCCCTCTAACTTTGAGGCGGCTTTCCTCTCCGTGGCCCACAGGGAGGAGGATGTGGAAAGGACCCTCGAGGCCCTAGAGAATGCCCTATAATGGGCGGGAGAGAGGAGCTTCTCGCCAGGGTCCGCGTCCGGGTCACCAGGTGTTCCTGGGAAGATTTCCTGCGCTTGGCCGAGGCTTACGGCTTCTCCCTGAAAGTGGGCAAGGGTAGCAGGAGGAGGCTTGTGCATCCTACTGGCTTAGTGGTAAGTGTCCACGAGCCCCACCCGCGATCCTGTTCATCCCGAAGCGGTAAAGGCCTTGTTGAGAGCCATAGGGAGGCTTGAGGATGAGGCTTAAGGTGCTGGTGGAGTACCATCCCGAGTTGGAAGGCAAGCACGAGCCCTACGTGGCCCAGCTTTTGGACTATCCGGAGCTTCAAGGGTACGGGTTCACCCCAGAAGAGGCCCTTCAGGACGCGCTTGGCTTTTTGGAGGAGCACCTGGGCCGCCCCTTGAAGGTGATCCGGGAAGAGGTCCAGGTGGACGTGGCGTGAACCTCAAGGACCCCATCTGCGCCGTGGCCACCGCTCCCGGGAAGGGGGCGGTGGGCGTGGTGCGCCTTTCGGGGGAGGGGGCTTTGGAGATCGCCGCAAGGGTCTGGCGGGGGAAGGACCCGAGGCGCCTTGGGGGAGGGCGCTTCACCTTTGGAGAGGTGGTGGACCCCAGGACGGGGGAGGCCATTGACCAGGCCCTCCTCCTCGTCTTCCGCGCCCCCCGCTCCTACACGGGGGAGGACCTGGTGGAGTTCCAGACCCACGGCTCTCCTGCGGTGCTACGGCGGGTGATGGAGGTCCTGGTGGCGGAGGGCGCACGGCCCGCGGGGCGGGGGGAGTTCACCTTCCGGGCCTACCTCCACGGCAAGCTGGACCTGGCCCAGGCGGAGGCGGTCCTGGCCCTCGTTGAGGCGGAGGGGGAGCTTGCGAGGCGTCAGGCCCTGAGGGCCCTCGAGGGGGCGCTTTCAAAGAGGATCGCAAGGCTGGAGGGGCGGCTCCTGGACCTCCTCGCCCACGTCCAGGCCCTCCTGGACTATCCCGAGGAGGGCGTGGAGCCCCTGGAGGCGGCACGGACCATCCGCGAGGTCCTCGCCGAGGTGGAGGCCCTCCTCGCCCAGGCCAAGGCCTCCCGCCTGGCCCAAAAGGGGGCCCGCCTCGCCCTCATCGGGGCCCCGAACGCCGGGAAAAGCTCCCTCTTGAACGCCCTTTTGGGCTACGAAAGGGCCCTCGTTTCCCCCCTTCCCGGCACCACCCGGGACTACCTCGAGGCCCCCCTGGAGCTCTTCGGCCTTCCCCTGGTGGCCGTGGACACCGCCGGGGTGCGGGAGACGGAAGACCCCCTGGAGCGGATGGGAGTGGAACGGGCCCTCAGGATCGCCGAGGAGGCGGACCTCATCCTCTACGTGGTGGACCGCTCCCTGCCCAGGCCCACCCCGCCCCCCCTTCCCTGGGAGAGGACCCTCAAGGTGGCCACCAAGAGCGACCTCCCCCCGGCCTGGGAGGACCCCGGGTTCCTCCCCGTTTCCAGCCTCACGGGGGAGGGGTTGGACCGGCTGAAGGAAGCCCTGAAGGAGGCCCTTCTGGGGAGGGAGGGCGGGGAGGTGCTCCTCACCGAGCGCCAGGTGGAGGCCCTCCTAAGGGCCAAGGAGCGCCTCCAGGAGGCCCTCGCCCTCCCCGAGGACCTCATGGGCTTGGCCTTGGAGGAGGCGGCCCGGGCCCTTGCCCTCCTCACGGGCAAGGAGGTGGGGGAGGAGGTGGTGGCCCGGGTCTTCCGAAACTTCTGCGTGGGGAAGTGAAGCGAAGTGCCCCTTGGGCGGGAATCCTTCGCCCAAGCCCAGGCGTGGTGCCGGGGCCCCCATGCTGGCTTGGGCCAGGATGGGGTGGTATTAGGGGAGGAAGCCCTCGAGGATCTCCTCCACCTGGTCCGTCTCTATCAGGAAGGCGTCGTGCCCGTGGGGGCTCTTGATCTCCCGGTAGCGGGCCCCCGCCATCCGGGCCGCTTGCCTCACCTCCCAGGCGGGGTAGAGGAGGTCGGTGTCTATCCCCACGAAGAGGGAGGGGATGGACCTTAGGCGCTTCAGAGCCTCCTCCACCCCGCCCCGGCCCCGGCCCACGTCGTGGGTGTCCATGGCCCGGGAGAGGACGAGGTAGCTTTCTGCGTGGAATCGCTTTAGAAACCTCTCCCCCTGGTAGTCCAGGTAGCTTTCCCCAAGCTCGGGCTCCGCGCCCCAGCGGGCCTCAAACCCCTCGGGGGCCCGGTAGCTCATCATGGCGATCCCCCGGGCGAGGGCCATGCCCTTGGGGGCGGGGTTCCCCCTCTGGTACTCGGGGTCTTGCAGGATGGCCTGCCGGGCGAGGTGATTGAAGGCCCGGGCCCAGGGCCCGTGCCGGGGGGGGGCGGCCAGGACCACGAGCTTCCTGACCCTTTCTGGATACATGAGGGCGAACTCTAGGGCCACCATCCCGCCGAGGCTTCCCCCGATGAGGGTGGCCCTCTCCACCCCCAGGTGGTCCAGAAGCCTTGCCTGGGCCCGGGCCAGGTCCCGGAGGGTGAGGGAGGGGAAGTCCCGGCCGTAGGGGCGCCCCGTAAGGGGGTCCAGGGAGAGGGGGCCGGTGGAGCCGTAGCAGCTTCCCAGGTGGTTGGCGGAGATTACGTAGTAAAGGGCGGGGTCCAGGATCCGGCCCGGGCCCACCAGGCTATCCCACCAGCCTTCCCGGCCGAAGGCCTGCTCCAGGGGGGAGAGGCTTTGGAAGGTTTCCTCGTCGTAGGTGCCCGCCAGGTGGGCGCTTCCCGTGAGGGCGTGGAAGACAAGGACAGCATTAT
Organism: Thermus islandicus DSM 21543; assembly: GCF_000421625.1. Taxonomy (NCBI): domain Bacteria; kingdom Thermotogati; phylum Deinococcota; class Deinococci; order Thermales; family Thermaceae; genus Thermus; species Thermus islandicus. Next base: position 222,734 of record NZ_ATXJ01000003.1, read on the forward strand.
CCCGCCTCCTCGCAAGCCTGCCGTAGGTCTCAAAGCGAAGGCGCACCTCGGGGAGGTACCCGCCGAGCTCCGTGTAGAACCCCTCCCGCTTGGGGAAGAGCACGGCGGTGCGGGGCTTGGGCGGAGGGATGGAGAGGGGGGAGCGGGGGGGCTTGAGGAGGAGGGCCTCGTGCTCCCCCCAGGCCTCAAAACAGGCTTTCGCCTGACCAAGGGGGATCTCCTTCATGCCAGGGCCTCCTTGAGCTCCGCCTTCAGGTCCTCCACGTGCTCCAAGCCCACGGAAAGCCGCACCATCTCCGGGGAAACCCCGGCCAGCGCCTGCTCCTCGGGGGAGAGCTGGGAGTGGGTGGTGGAGGCGGGGTGGATGGCCAGGGTCCGGGTATCCCCCACGTTGGCCAGGTGGGAGATGAGCTTGAGCCGGGAGATGAAGCGCTTCGCCGCCTCGTACCCCCCTTTGAGGCCGAAGGTGAGGACGGCCCCCGGCTTGCCCTGGAAGTACTTCTGGGCCCTTTCATAGTGGGGGTGGCCCTCCAGCCCCGGGTAGTTCACCCAGGCCACCTGGGGCTGATCCAAAAGCCAGTGGGCGAGGTGCAGGGTGTTCTCCACGTGGCGCTCGGCCCTAAGGGAGAGGGTTTCCAGACCGAGGAGGACCACCCAGGCCTCAAAGGGCCCTAGGGCCTGTCCCTGGTCGCGGAGGCCGTCCACCCGGGCCTTGACGATGAAGGCGAGCTCCCCGAAGGCCTCGGTGAGCCTCAGGCCGTGGTAGCCGGGCTGGGGCTCGGTGAGCAAGGGGTAGCGGCCGTTTTCCCAGGGGAAGTTCCCCCCGTCCACGATGGCCCCGGCGATCACCGCCCCGTGCCCGCCCGCCCACTTGGTGAGGGAGTGGGTGACCAGGGCGGCCCCCCACTCCAGGGGCCTAAGGAGGTAGCCTCCCATGCCGAAGGTGTTGTCCACGATGAGGGCCACCCCTTTTTCCCGGGCGGCCTGGGCTAAGGCCTCGAGGTCGGGGAGGTTGAGGGCGGGGTTGCCGATGGACTCCACCCACCAGGCCCGGGTCCGATCGTCCGTCAGGGCCAGGAACTCCTCGGGGCGCTCCTCGCGGGAGGTGAAGCGCACCTCTATGCCGAGGCGCCTCAGGGTCACCTTGAACTGGTTGAAGGTCCCCCCGTAAAGGTTGGGAGTGGAGACGAGGTTGTCCCCCGCCTGGGCCAGGGTGGTGAGGGCCAGGAACTGGGCCGCGTGGCCGCTTGAGGTGGCCAAAGCCGCCTTGCCCCCTTCCAGGGCCGCGAGGCGCTTTTCCAGCACGTCCACCGTGGGGTTTTGGATGCGGGAGTAGATGTTCCCGAAGGCCTTTAGGGCGAAGAGGCTTGCGGCGTGCTCGGGGCTTTGGAAGACGTAGCTCGTGGTGGGGTAGATGGGGACCTGACGGCTTAAGGTGGTGGGCTCGGGCTCGTAGCCCGCGTGGAGCTGCAGGGTCTCAAAGCGCATACAGCCTCCTTTCCAAGACCCGGCCTGGGGCGCTTGGGTCACGCGGGCGCGCAACCTTGAAGGGGCTAAAAAGCACCCCTTCCCGGCAAGACCGTTCTCTCGCCAAGAAGGGGTTGGGCGTGGCGCTTACCCCCCTCTCTTATCGTCCCCGGGCGTTTCCCCCGCCCGGGCCGGCCTTGGCACCAGCCCCGCCCGCATCCGGCCATGGAACGGAAGGGGCGGGAGGTTGCCGCGGTTTCGCAGGGCCGTACCCTCCACCGCTCTGGATAAGAGAACGGGCTGGTTTTCGCCGCGCCCCGGCGCGGTTAGGGGATAGTGTAGAAACCCCCCGCGCCGCCGTCAATACCCCGTAGAATGCCCCCATGCGGCCGGACCTTTCCCAGGTGCCTGGGGTCTTGGGGGAGATCGCCCGGGCGCGGGCCCGGGAGGTGGTCCCCTACCCCTTGCCTGCGCCCCCTCCCGTGCCCTCCTTCCGCGAGGCCCTAAGGGGAGGAGGCCTTGCCCTCATCGCCGAGGTGAAGCGGGCAAGCCCTTCGGAGGGGCCTATACGGCAGGTGGACGCCGTGGAGGCGGCCAAGGCCTATGCGGCGGGGGGTGCCCGGGCCATCAGCGTCCTCACCGAGCCCCACCGCTTCGGGGGGAGCCTTGCCGACCTTGTGCGGGTGCGGGAGGCGGTAGCGCTTCCCCTTCTCCGCAAGGACTTCGTGGTGGACCCCTTCATGCTGGAGGAGGCCCGGGCCTTTGGGGCGAGCGCCGCCCTCCTCATCGTGGCCCTCCTCGGGGAAGGCACGGGGGCCTACCTGGAGGAGGCGAGGCGGCTTGGCCTCGAGGCCCTGGTGGAGGTGCACACGGAAAGGGAACTGGAGCTGGCCCTCGAGGCCGGGGCCGAGGTCATCGGCATCAACAACCGCGACCTCGCCACCCTCCGCGTGGACCTGGACACCGCGCCCCGCCTGGGTCGGCTGGCGCGCAAGCGGGGGTTTTCGGGGGTCCTGGTGGCCGAGTCCGGGTATTCCCGCAAAGAGGAGCTAAAGGCCCTAAAGGGGATGTTTGATGCCGTCCTCGTGGGTACCGGCCTCATGCGGCGCGCGGATTTGGCGGCTGCGGTGCGGGAGCTTGTAGGATAGGGCCATGCGGCTCATCCCCGCCGTGGACCTAAAGGGCGGCCGGGCGGTGCGCCTTCGCGAGGGGGACCCCTCGCAGGAGACCGCCTACGGGGATCCCGTGGAGGCCGCCCGGCGCTTTCAGGAGGAGGGGGCCACCTTTCTCCACCTGGTGGACCTGGACCGGGCCTTAGGCACCGGGGACAACCGCGAGGCCGTGCGCCGGGTGGCGGGGGCCCTCTCCATCCCCTTCCAGCTCGCCGGGGGAATCCGCTCCCTGGAGGCGCTAAAGGAGGCCCTCTCCCTGGGGGCCCGCCGGGTGGTGGTGGGCACGGTGGCGGTGAAGGACTTGCCCCTGCTGGAAGCGATGCTTTTGGAGGCGGGCCCCGAGCGCCTGGCCGTGGCCCTGGACGCCCGGGGCCTCGAGGTGAGGGTTGCGGGCTGGCAGGAGGCCGCCCCGGTTTCCGCCCTGGACCTCCTTAGGACCTGGGCGGCCTTGGGGGTCCGCACCGTCCTCTACACCGACGTGCGCCGGGACGGGACCCTTGCGGGTTTGGACCTGGAGGTGGTGGCCCGGGTGCGGGAGGCCTGGCCCCACGAGCTTCTCGCCGGAGGGGGGATCGCGGGGCTTGAGGACCTCCTCGCCCTGAAGCGGCTTGGGGTGGAGGGGGCCGTGTTGGGTAGGGCCCTCTACGAGGGACGGGTCCGGCTAAGCGAAGCCTTGGAGGTGGTATGAAGTTGGTGCAGTGGGTTTTCCTCTTGGTGAGCCTCGGGGTGGCGGGGGTGGGGCTCTACCTCTACTACGCCTACCCCTTTCTGGCCCTTCCTTCCCCTTGGGGCCCCGTGCCCCTCTATGGCCTCCTTCCTGGGGCTTACCTTCTGGGCCTTCTCGTGGGGGGGGCCTTCGCCTTGGCCCTTTGGCTAAGGGGGGTGGGGGAGAGGCGGGGGCTCCTTCGCGAGGTGCGGCGGCTCCAGGGAGAGGTGCAGGCCCTCAGGCAGGCGCGCATTGAGGAGATCCCCCGGATCCCTGACCGCGAGCCCGAGGGGCCCGCTTGACCTATGGACCGGGTGCGCTGGCGGCTTCTTCCCCTGCCTCCCCTTTCCGAGTGGCGGGGGGTGATGGCGGCCCTCGGGGTGGGGCCGGAGGCGGCCCTGGCCTACTGGCACCGGGGGGTGCGGCGGCCGGAGGACCTGGACCCGCCCCTCCGCCTCCTTCCCCTCTTGGGCCTCGAGGGGGCCGTAGACCTGCTAGTGAAGGCCCTGAAGGAGGGGAAGCGCATCCGCATCCACGGGGACTACGACGCGGACGGCCTCACGGGCACGGCCCTTCTCCTGAGGGGGCTTAGGGCCTTGGGGGCCGAGGTCCACCCCTTCATCCCCCACCGCCTCGAGGAGGGCTACGGCGTCTTAAGGGAGCGCCTTCCCGAACACGCCGAGGGGTGCGACCTCTTCCTCACCGTGGACTGCGGCATCACCAACCACGCGGAGCTTGGGGAGCTTCTGGAAAGCGGGGTGGAGGTCCTGGTGACCGACCACCACACCCCCAAGGACACGCCCCCACCGGGGGTGGTCCTCCACCCCGCCTACACTCCGGGCCTGGGGGAGCACCCCACGGGGGCGGGGGTGGCCTTTCTCCTCCTCTGGGCGCTCCATGAAAGGCTTTCCCTCCCACCTCCCCTGGAGTACGCCGACCTGGCGGCGGTGGGCACCATCGCCGACGTGGCGCCCCTTTGGGGCTGGAACCGGGCCCTGGTCCGGGAGGGCCTCGCCCGGCTTCCGGCCTCCTCCTGGGTGGGCCTGAGGCTTTTGGCCGAGGCCGTGGGGTACACGGGAAAGGCCGTGGAGGTGGCCTTCCGCATCGCCCCCCGCCTCAACGCCGCAAGCCGCCTCGGGGAGGCGGAGAAGGCCTTAAGACTCCTCCTCACCGACGACGAGGCCGAGGCGCGGGCGCTGGTGGAGGAACTTTCCCGCTTAAACGCCCGCCGCCAGGCCATAGAGGAGGAGATGCTCCGCCGCCTCCTGCCCCAGGCGGACCCGGAGGCGAAGGCCATCGTCCTCCACGACCCCGAGGGGCACCCGGGGGTGATGGGGATCGTGGCGAGCCGCATCCTGGAGGCCACGCTCCGGCCCGTCTTCCTGGTGGCCCAGGGCAAGGGAACGGTGCGGAGCCTTGCCCCCGTCAGCGCCGTAGAGGCCCTGAAGAGCGTGGAGGACCTCCTCCTCCGCTACGGAGGGCATAGGGAGGCGGCGGGCTTCGCCCTGGACGAGGCCCGGTTCCCCAAGCTCAAGGAGCGCCTCCTGGCCTATGCCGCCCGTTTCCCCGACCCCTTCCTGGAGGTGCCTCTCCTCACCCCCTTGCCCCCCCTTTCCCTCCTGCCCGGGGTCTACCGGGAGCTTGCGGCCCTCGAGCCCTATGGGGCAGGAAACCCCGAGCCCCTCTTCCTCCTCTCCGGGTCCCCCGAGGAGGTCCGCACCCTCGGGGAGGGCCGGCATCTCGCCTTCCGCCTGGAGGGGGTGCGGGTGGTGGCCTGGCGCCAGGGGGAAAGGGAACTGCCCAAGGAGGTGGAGGTGGCGGGCATCCTCACGGAAAACGCCTGGAACGGCTCCCTTTCCTACGAGGTGCAGGCGGCGGGCCTCCGGGAAAGGGGGGAGCTTCTTGGAGGCGTGGAGCCCTTCGCTTTTCCCCTACCCTTACCTGAGGCCCTGGCCCGGGCCTGCTTGGGGGAGGGGGTGTACATTCCCGAGGACAATCCAGAGGGCCTGGCCTACGCCCGAAAGAAGGGTTTCCGCCTTCTCCCCCCGGAGGAGGCCTCCCTTTGGCTCGGCCTGCCCCCGTACCGGGTGGCGGTGGGGCGGGTGGACGTGGCCCTGGGTCGGGAGGCCCGGGCCCGGCTTTCCTCCCCCCCCGTCCTCCCCACCCCGGGGGTAGACGTGGCGCGGCTCAAGGCCCTTATAGGGCGGCGCCTCCTCCTGGCCTACGAGAGGCGGCACCCGGGGCTATTCAGCGAGGCCCTCCTCGCCTACTGGGAGGTGGTGGGTGTACAAGAGCCCGCGGGAAGCCCATGAGGCCCGGATCTACACCGGGGCCTACCGCGTCTACGGGATGATCTACCTGGTGCCCGGCGCGGGCACCGCGGACCTCCTCAACGCCGACAGGGCCTACCTGCCCGTGACCGGCGCCTTGGTCTACACCCCAGGGTTCCGCCATCCCCCCGGGGTGGGGGAGCTCAAGGCCAGCACGGGGTTCCTGGCCTTGAGGAAGGAGAGGGTGCAGTGGGTGGTGGGGGGTAGGCCCAGCGAGCCCCGCGCCAGCCCGGTCCTCCTGGAGAAGCGGCGCCTCGCCCTCCTCTTCGGGGACTACCTTTTGGCCGGAGAGCTCCTCCTGCCGCGAGGAGTTAGGCTTTCCGACTTTCTCTCCCAGGCCAAGCCCTTCCAAACCCTCCTGGAGGTGGGCCTCTACCCCTTCCTTCCCGACCGGCCCATCGTGGAGCTAGAGCTCGTGGAGCGCTTCCCCTTCGTCACCGTCAACCTGCGCCTCGCCGAGGGGGTAGCCGAGGCCCCGGGGGAGGGGCAGGACCCGAGGCTCACCCTATTTGGCTGAGGGCCTCCTGGAGCCTCGCCGCCTGCTCCAAGTTCTCCTTAAGCCTCGCCTCCTCGGCCTCCACCACCTCCTTGGGGGCCTTCTCCCGGAAGCCGGGCGAGGCGAGCTTTTTCTGGCTCCGCTCGGCGAGCTCCAAAAGCTCCCTCAGGCGCTTTTCCTGCCGGCGGCGCCACTCCTCCACGTCCAGAAGCCCCTCCAAGGGCATCCTCGCCGTGACCTTGGGCAGGGCCTTCACCAGGGCCTTATCCGGCACCTCGAGGAGGAGCTCGGCCCGGCTCAAGAAGCGGAAGACCTCGAGGTTCTCCCGCACGGGGGCCACCTCGCCCTGGAGGTACACCCGCACCTCCTGGGCCGGGGGAAGCCCGGCTTCCGCCTTTAGGGCCCGCACCGCCGTCACCGTCTGCCGTAGGGCCTCAAAGGCCTCCTCGGCTTCCTCGTCCCTTTCCCCGGGCTCGGGCCAGGCCTCGAGGGCTAGCTCCTCCTTCCCGGTGAGGGCCTGGTAGAGCTCGCTGGTGAGGAAGGGCATCAGGGGGTGGAGGAGCTTGAGGAGGGCGGCGAGGGTTTCCTCCAGGGTCCTTAGGGTGTGGGCGTTTCCGGCCTTTAGGGCGGGCTTGCTGGCCTCGAGGTACCAGTCGCAGAACTCGCTCCAGACGAGCTCGTAGACCTCCCGGGCGGCCTGGGCCAGGTCCAGGGCCTCGTAGAGGGCGGTGATCTCCTGGATGCCCCGGCTTAGGCGGCTACGCATGAAGCGGTCCGCCAGGGTAGGCCGGTCTTCCCTGGCCAAAAAGCCCTCCCGGGAGAGGAGGACGAAGCGGGCGGCGTTGTAGAGCTTGTTGGCGAAGTTCCTGGCCATCTCCAGCCAGCGGAGGTCCAGCCGTATGTCCTGCCCCCCCGTGGCGAGGTAGGTGAGGGCGAAGCGGAGGGCGTCCGCCCCGTAGCGCTCCACCATCTCCAAGGGGTCTATCACGTTCCCCTTGGACTTGGACATCTTCTGGCCCTTCTCGTCCAGCACCAGGCCGTGGAGGAGGACGGTCTTGAAGGGCCTCTCCCCCCGGAAGTGGTAGCCCGAGATCTCCATCCGGGAAACCCAGAGGAAGAGAATATCGTACCCCGTCACCAGGACGTCCCCGGGGTAGAAGGCCTTCAGGTCCTCCGTCTCCTCGGGCCAGCCCAAAGTGGAAAGGGGCCAAAGGGCCGAGGAGAACCAGGTGTCAAAGACGTCCTCGTCGCGCCTTAGGCGTGGGCTCCCGCAGGCCTCGCAGGAGGTGGGGTCTTCCAGGTAGCGCTCAGGGTGCGGCACGTTCACCGCCCCACAGTCCTCGCAGTACCAGGCGGGGATCTGGTGCCCCCACCAGAGCTGCCGGGAGATGTTCCAGTCCCGGACGCCCTCCAGCCAGTCCATGTTCACCTTCTTCCAGCGCTCGGGGACGAAGGCAATATCTCCCCGCCTGAGGCCCTCCAGGACCTCTTCGGCAAGGGGCTTCATCCTGAGCCACCACTGGGGGAACTGGGCGTACTCAATGGGGGTGCCGCAGCGGGAGCAGGTGGCGAGGGCGATGGTGTAGTCCTCCTCCTTCACCAGGTGGCCCGCCTCCCGAAAGAGCTCCACCGCTTTCCGCCGGGCCTCAAACCGGTCCAGGCCCCTTAGGGCCTCGGGGACCCTCTCCCCCTCCATCTTCCCTTCTAGGTTGATGACGGCCACAGGCGTTAGGCCGTGGCGCTCCCCGATCTCGTAGTCCAGGGGGTCGTGGGCCGGGGTGACCTTGAGGGCCCCGGTGCCGAAGTCCTTCTCCACCGCGGGGTCGGCGAGGATGGGGATCCAGACCTCGGTGAGGGGGATGCGGGCCCTTTTGCCGAGGAGGTTCCGGTAGCGCTCGTCCTCAGGGTGGACGGCGATGGCCTGGTCGGCGAAGACCGTTTCAGGGCGCACTGTGGCGATCTCAATGAACCCACCCCCCTCCACCTCATAGCGCAGGGTGTAGAGCTTGCCGGGGGTGGGTTCGGTCTCCACCTCGAGGTCCGAGAGGGTGGTCTCGCACCGGGGGCACCAGTTGACGAGCCGGGGGGCGCGGTAGGCCAGGCCCTCGTGGTAGTAGCGGCAGAAGGCGTAGCGCACCGCCTTGGAGCGCTTCTCGTCCATGGTGAAGGCCTCCCGGCTCCAGTCGGCGCTGGCCCCAAGCCGCTTGAGCTGCTTCAGGATGGTCCCTCCGGATTCCTCCTTCCACTTCCAGACCCTTTCCAAGAACTTCTCCCGCCCCAGGTGGTGACGGGTCTTCCCCTCCTTGAGGAGGAGGCGCTCCACCACCACCTGGGTGGCGATCCCGGCGTGGTCGGTGCCGGGGATCCAGACCGCCTCAAACCCCCGCATCCTCTTGTAGCGGATGAGGGCGTCCTGGAGGCTGTTGTCCAGGGCGTGGCCCATGTGGAGGGAGCCGGTGACGTTGGGGGGCGGCATGAAGATGACGAAGGGGGGCTTGCCGCTTTTGGGATCCGCCACGAAGGGGTTTTGCGCCCACTTCTCCGCCCACCTGGGCTCCACGGTCTTGGGGTCGTAGGCCTTGGGCAGGTCCATGCTACCCTCTACTTTACCCGTAGGCGCTAGGATGGAGCCATGGGCGAGGCGGCCCGGGCGTTGCCCCTAAGCCTTACGGCCTACCTGGAGATGGAGGCCCAAAGCCCCGTGCGCCATGAGCTTGTGGAGGGCGTTCCCTACGCCATGGCCGGGGCCAGCAAGGCCCATAATCTCCTGGTGCAGAACCTGGCTTTCCTCCTCAGGGAGGCGGTCCGAAAGAAGGGGTGCCGCCTCTACACGGAGACCGTGAAGCTAAGGATTTCAGACCGCACCGTCTATTACCCGGACCTCATGGTGGTTTGCCGAAGCCCTTCGCCTCATCCCCTTTACGAGGAGGCCCCTTGTCTGGTGGCGGAGGTGGTTTCCCCCTCCACGGAGCGCCTGGACCGGGGAGAGAAGCGCTGGAACTACCTCTCCCTGCCTTCCCTCGAGGTCTACCTCCTGGTGGGCGCGGCCGAGCCAAGGGTGGAGGTGTACCGCAAGACGGGGGAAGGTGTGGTCCACGAGGTCCACGCCGAGGACCCACTCCTCCTGCCTTGCGTGGACGCCCCCTTGGACCTGGCCGCCCTTTACGAGGGGGTAGAGCTGGAGAGGGCGTAGAGGTAGTACCGCCCCTCCCCCAGGTGGAAAAAGGCCTCCTCGTAGGCCAGGCCTTCTATGGGGGTCCCCTGGGGGATGGGGAGGAGGACCCCGCCCACCCGGACCCCCTCGGGCAGGACCTCCAGGACCCCCTGGGCCACCTCCTGGCTTTCCGCCTCGGGGTCGTTCAAGGGGGTGTAAAGGAGGCGCACCGGGAGCCCTTGGAGGCTATGGAGAACGTTCCTCGGGTCGCTGAAGGGCGCCCGGTGGAGGAGGCGCTCCTCCACCTCGGCCACCTCGCCCAAAAGGGCGTAGCGGTCCAAGGGAAGGAGGGCCCTGCCCCCCTCCAGGAGGGCGAGGAAGCGGGCCCGGTCCTCCTCGGTGAGGAGCACGGGGGCCTTGCCCCGGCCCACCCTGGGGTCTTGGTCCAGGCGCTCTTTCAGAAGCTCTCTCGCGGCGGCCAAGGCCTCCTCCCGGGTTTCATAGAGGCTGTAGGGGTTCACCTTGAAGAGGAGCTCGTAGCCCCTGGGCCCCTGGACGAGCCAGGCCAAGTGAAGTTCAAAGAAGCGCCGCTTCCGCCACTCGGGGTACACGCTCCCCAGTATAGATGAAAACTGTGAGGAAACGCCTTGCCCAAAACTTACCCTTGATATAGCCTAGGCCCGGTATGGCGCTATCCGAAGAGCGGGTCCTCGAGGCCCTGCGCACCGTGATGGACCCCGAGCTCGGCAAGGACCTGGTCTCCCTGGGCATGGTGGGGGAGGTCCGGGTGGAGGGGGGCCGGGTGGACCTCCTGGTGAACCTCACCACCCCGGCCTGCCCCCTCAAGGGGCAGATTGAGGCGGATATAAGGCGGGCCCTCGCCCCTTTGGCGGAGGAGGTCCGGGTGCGCTTCGGGGGGAGCGTGCGCCCCCCCGAGCAGTACCCCATTCCCGGGGTGAAGCACGTGGTGGCGGTGGCCTCGGGCAAGGGGGGGGTGGGGAAGAGCACCGTGGCCGCCAACCTGGCCCTGGCCCTGAGCCTGGAGGGGGCCCGGGTGGGCCTTTTGGACGCCGACCTCTACGGCCCCAGCCAGGCCAAGATGCTCGGGCTGGAGGGAAGGAGGCTCCAGGTGGACGGGAACCGCAAGATCCTCCCCCTCGAGGCCCACGGCCTCAAGGTACTCTCCATGGCCAACCTCGTCCCCCCGGGGCAGGCCTTGGTCTGGCGGGGGCCCATCCTCCACGGCACCCTCAAGCAGTTCCTGGAGGAGGTGAACTGGGGGGAGCTGGACTATTTGGTGGTGGACCTCCCCCCGGGCACCGGGGACGTCCAGCTCTCCCTGGCCCAGCTCACCCGGGTTTCGGGTGGGGTCATCGTCACCACGCCCCAGGAGGTGGCCCTCCTGGACGCGGAGCGGGCGGCGGACATGTTTAAAAAGCTGCAGGTACCCTTGCTCGGCGTCCTGGAGAACATGAGCCACTTCCTCTGCCCCCACTGCGGCAAGCCCACCCCCATTTTCGGGGAAGGGGGCGGGAAGAGGCTCGCCGAGAAGCTCAAGGTGCGCTTCCTGGGGGAGGTACCCCTGACCCTGGCCCTCAGGGAGAGCGGGGACAGGGGCCTCCCCGTGGTGGCCCAGGATCCCGAGGGCCTCGAGGCCCAGGCCTTCCTAAGGGCGGCGCGGGAGCTCGCCGCCGCCTTGAGCGTCCAGGCCTTCCTGACCCTGCCCATGGCCTGACATGCCCCTTCTCCTGGAAGGCACCAAGGAAAGGGTTCTGGAGCTCCTGAGGGCCCGCCCCCTTAGCGCCAAGGAGGTGGCGGACGCCCTGGGCTTGAGCCAGGTGGCCGCGAGGAAACACCTTCAGGACCTGGAGGCCCGGGGCCTGGTGCGCTCGGAGGTGAAGAAGTGCCCAAGCCGGGGCCGCCCCTACCGCCTTTACCGCGCCCAGGACGGGGAAAGCCCCTACGCCGCTCTCTGCGGGGACGTGCTCCGGGGGCTGGAGGAGGCCCTGGGGCGGGAGGGGGTGGTGGCCTTCCTTAGGGAGCGGAACCGGAGCCGCCTCGCCTCCTTGCGCCTCCAGGGCCTTCCCCTTAGGGAGAAGCTGGAGCGCCTGGCGGAAGCCCTGCGCCAGGAGGGCTACGAGGCGGAGGTGGTGGAGGAAGGGGGGCACCTCTACCTATGCCAGAGGCGATGTCCAAGGCTTGCCCTCTCCCGGGAGCACGAGGCCCTTTGCGAAGGCGAGCTTCTGGCGTATGAGGAGCTTCTGGGCCTCCCGCTTGTGCGCGAGGAACGCATCGCCGAGGGGGGAAGCTGCTGCCGCTACCGGGTAGAATAGCGGGGTGTGGGTCTACCGGCTGAAGGGCACCCCCTCTGAGCTGGACCCCATCCTCCCCGAGCTCTTTGACCATGGGGCACGGGGGCTTTGGGAGCGGGAAGGGGAGGTCCTGGCCTACTTCCCCGCCCCTTTGCCCCTTCCCTTTGGGGGGGTGTGGGAGGAGCTGGCCGACGAGGACTGGATGAAGGCTTGGCGGCGGGACCTGAGGCCCGTGTTGGCCCCGCCCTTCGTGGTCCTCGCCCCGTGGCACGCCTTCGCGGAAGAGGGAATCCCCCTTCGCATTGAGCCGGGCATGGCCTTCGGCACCGGGCATCACGAGACCACCCGGCTCGCCCTCACCGCCCTCGCCCGCCATCTCCGCCCCGGGGAGCGGGTCTTGGACCTGGGGACGGGCAGCGGGATCCTGGCCATCGCCGCGGAGAAGCTCGGGGGGAGGGCCGTGGGCGTGGACCTAGACCCCTCGGTCCTCCCCCAGGCGGAGGCCAACGCCCTAAGGAACGGGGTGCGTCCCCTCTTCCTGGAGGGGAGCCTCGAGGCCGCCCGCCCTTTCGGGCCCTTCCACCTCCTGGTGGCGAACCTCTTCGCCGAGCTCCACGTGCGCCTCGCCCCCGCCTACCGGGAGGCCCTCCTCCCCGGGGGCAGGCTCCTCCTCACCGGCATCCTCCAGGAGAAGGCCCCCGGGGTGCGGGAGGCCCTCGAGGGGGCGGGGTTCAGCCCCCTGGAGGAGCGGGCGGAGGGGGAGTGGGTCCTCCTCGCCTACCGGAGGTAGCGTGCGCCCCCACCGCGCCTATAGCCCTGGCCTCACTGGGGTCCTCCCTTTGGCGGAGGGCCGCCACCTGGTGGAGGTTCTGAGGGCCCGGGTGGGGGACCGCTTCACCGTGTTTGACGCCCAAAGGGAGGCCCTGGCCGAGGTGGTGGACCTGGGCCCCCCGGTGCGCTACCGCATCCTGGAGGAACGGAGGCCCGAGCGGGAGGTGGGGGTGGAGGTGGTCCTCTACATGGCCCTCCTCAAGGGGGATAAGCTTGCCGAGGTGGTGCGGATGGCCACGGAACTGGGGGCTACCCGGATCCAGCCCCTCATTACCCGGCATTCCGTCCCCAAGGAGATGGGGGAGGGGAAGCTCAGGCGCCTTAGGGCCATCGCCCTCGAGGCGGCGAAGCAGTCGGGGAGGGTGGTGGTCCCCGAGGTCCTCCCCCCCATTCCCCTGGAGGCGGTGCCCGGGGTGGCCCAGGGCCTGGTGGCCCACGTGGGGGCGAGGGCCCGGGTGCGGGAGGTCCTGGACCCGGGAAGGCCCCTGGCCCTCGCCGTGGGGCCGGAGGGCGGGTTCGCCGAGGAGGAGGTGGCCCTCCTCGAGGGGCGGGGCTTCACCCCTGTGAGCCTGGGGCGGCGGATCCTCCGGGCCGAGACCGCAGCCCTTGCCCTCCTCGCCCTCTGCACCGCCGGGGAGGGGCGATGAGGCCGCCCCGCTCGGAGGGCCTGGGAAGGCGTTGGGGCCTCGCCCTTCTCGCCCTCTTCCTCGGGGCCTGCCGCTTCACCTTTTTGCCCCTGGACCCCGGAACCCCCCCTCCGCCCGAAAGGCCCTTCGTGGTGGCCCGCCTAGCGCCCGAGGGAGGGGAGGCCCGGCTTTCCCTCAGGGTGGAGCGGCTTTCTGGGCCGGGCTACCTCCACCTCCAGTGGTTTCGGGGGGAGCGTCTCCTCCTGGAGAAGGCCCTCTTTTTGGAAGGCCCCGGTCTCTACCAGGTCCGCTTTCCCCTGGGCGAGGGCTACCACCGCCTGGTCGGGCTCTGGGGGGGGAGGCCCCTCTTCCAGCTGGACCTGGGGAGCCCCTCCCTACCGGATCCCGATAAGGTAGAGGACCAGGGGGATCGTTAGGAAGGCCAGGAAGGTGGAGGCCACCACGCTCCTGGCTACGCGGCCCGCGTCGCCGCCAAACTCCCGGGTGAGGAGGAAGGCGTTCACCGCCACGGGGGTGGCGGACTGGAGGACCAGGACCTGGTGCTCAAGCCGGGGGAGGCCCAGAAGGAGCCCCACCCCGTAGGCCACCAGGGGAGCGAGGAGGAGCCTCAGGGCGCTCGCCGTAGCCTCAAAGGCCCCTACCCGGAAGGGGGTCTTCGCCATCTGCATCCCCAGGGTGAGGAGGAGCACGGGGATCGCCGCCTGGCCCACGAGCCTCACCCCCTCCTCCAGGCGGAGGGGGGGGTCCATGCCCGTGGCCTTGAGGAGGAGGCCCAGAAGGAGGGCGTAGAAGAGGGGGAGGCGGAGGGTGAAGAGAACGCCCTCCTTCAGGCCTCCTCCTCGGAGGAAGGCCGGGCCCAGGCCGAACATGGCCACGCTGGAGAGGAGGAAGTAGACCACAGCCCGCCTGAGCCCTTCCTCTCCCAGGGCGAAAAGGGTGAGGGAGAGGCCCATGTTGCCGGAGTTGGGGAAGAGGCTGCAAACGAGAAGCCCCTTGGTGGCCTCCGGGGGCAGCCTAAAAAGCCTTCCCGCCCCCAGGATTCCCAGGTAGAGGAGAAGGTAGGTGAGCGTATAGCCCAAGGCGAGCCCCAGGAGGCCTTCCCGGGTGTAGGTCGCCCGGTACACGCTGTCCAGGATCAGGGCCGGCACCAGCAGGTAGACGGTGAGGCGGGAGAGGGTGCCGAGGTCCATCGCCATCCGCCTGCCCGCCACAAACCCGGCGTAGACCACCAGGGCCACGGGCCCCACGGTGTTGAGGAGGGCCTCCATGTGGGGCATTCTAGGGGTATGCCCACCTATCTGGAGCTTTCCGAGGCCATAAGGCAGGTCCTTCTGGGGGAGGCGGTGGCCCCCAGGCGGCAGGTTCTCCCCATTCCCGGGGGAAGTTTCCTGGTGATGCCCGCCGCCGACTCTGAGTGGGCGGTGTGCAAGCTGGTGACGGTGGAGCCGGGGAGGACGCCCGCCGTCCGCGCCGAGGTCTGGGCCAGGAGGCTCGCCACCGGGGAGGTCTTCCGCCTGCCCGGGGAGGAGATCACGAGGAGGCGCACCGCCGCCCTTTCCCTCCTCGCCGCCCACCTCCTCGCCCCGAGGCGGGAGGGGGCCCTCCTCCTGGTGGGGCCCGGGGCCCAGGGGGAGGCCCACCTCGAGGCCTTCGCCGAGGCCTTTCCCCTGACCCGGGTCCTGGTGCGGGGAAGGGGAAAGGAGCGGGTGGAGGCCCTCTTGGAAAGGGCCCAGGGGATGGGCCTGGCGGCCGAGGCGTGGGCGGGGGAGGAGGTACCCGGGGACGTGGCCTTCGTGGTCACCGCCACCCCGAGCCCTACCCCCGTCCTCCCCGGGCGCCTGCCCGAGGGGGTCTTCCTGGCGGCGGTGGGTTCCTTCCGCCCGGACATGCGGGAGGTGCCCGAGAGCCTGGTGCGGGAGGCCGCCCTTTACTGCGACACCGAGGACGCCCTCCTCGAGGCCGGGGAGCTCCAGGGGGTGGGGAGGCCCGTGGTGACCCTGCGGGAGGCCCTTTTGGGCCGGAGGAGCGAGGGGCGGTTCGTCCTCTTCAAGAGCGTGGGCCACGCCCTCTTTGACCTGGCGGCGGTACGGGCCTACCTGGGGTCTTCCCCAGATTAGCCCTTCACCGATCCCGCCAGGAGGCCCCTGAGGAAGTACCGCCCCAGCAGGATGTACACCAAAAGGGTGGGCAGGGCCGCCAGGATGGCCCCGGCCATGGGCAGGTTCCACTTCACGGCCTCCCCCCCGGCGAGCTGGGCCAAGGCCACGGTGATGGGCTGGCTTTCGGGCCGGGTGAGGGTCACGGCGAAGAGAAACTCGTTCCAGATCTGCGTGAACTGCCAGATGGCCACCACCACGAAGGCGGGGGCGGAAAGGGGCAGGATCACGCGGCGGAAGACGCCGAAAAACCCCGCCCCATCAATCCGAGCGGCCTCCACCAGCTCGTCCGGGATCTCGCTGTAGTAATTTTTGAAGATTAGGGTGACGATGGGGATGCCATAGACCACGTGGACCAGGACGAGGCCGGAAAGGGTTCCGTAGAGCCCGATGGCCTTGACGAAGTGGAACAGGGGGATGAGGACGCTCTGGTAGGGAATGAACATCCCAAAGAGCATGAGAGCGAAGAGGAGGCCCGACCCCCTGAAGGGCCACTTGGCGAGGACGTACCCGTTCAGTGCCCCCACCAAAGCGGAGAGGCAGGTAGCAGACAGGGCGAGGACCAGGCTGTTTTGGAACTTGGGCCGGAAGGCTTCCCAGGCGATACGAAAGCTCTCCCAGTAAGGGGGGGACGGCCAGCGCCACACCGTGTCCAGGGTGATCTGGGCGGGTTCCTTGAGGGCGGTGAGGACCACGAGGTAGACGGGCAGGAGGAAGAAGAGGGTGGCCAGGAGGAGGAAGCCGTACAGGAGGACCCGCCCCATCAGCGCCGCACCTCCCGCCGGAGCTGGCTTGCCAGGTAGGGGATCACCACTACCGCCACCAGGAGGAGGAGGAGGATGCCGATGGCGGCGCCCTTGGCGAACTGGTTCCCCCGGAAGGCCAGGAGGTACATGTAGATGGCAGGCACGTCCGTGGGGGCGTAGTCCAGGCCGGCCATAGCGAAGACGAGGTCAAAGATCTTGAGGGCGATATGCCCCAGGACGATCATGGCCGAGAGGGTGATGGGGGCGAGGAGGGGGAAGACCACGTGGCGGTAGGTCTGCCACTCGCTGGCCCCATCCACCTTGGCCGCTTCCAGCACCTCTACGGGAATCCCCCTTAGGCCCGCCAGGTAGAGGGCCATGGTGTACCCGGACATCTGCCACACGGCGGCCAGGATCACCCCCACCAGCGCCAGGCTGAGGCCGTGGGGCTCGGGGTAGGGGAGGAGGTGGACCCGCTGCCCCAGGGTGAGGGCCCAGAGGAGGAGGACCCCTCCGGAGGCCGCGCTCCAAAGGAGGCGCCTTCGCTCCCCCTCCCGGTAGGCCCGCCAGGCCACGTGGAGGAGGACCAGGCCCACCACCAGCGCGGTGTAGAGGGGGAGCCGGTTCCAGTCAAAGACCAGGGCCTGCTCCCGGGTGGTGAGCCAGGGGAAGCTGAGGGGGGGCAGGCCGAAGAGGGTGGGCAGGACGTTCACCCCCCCCTGGGGCTGGAGGAGCCAACGCCAGATGGTTCCTGTGACCACGAAGGATAGGGCCATGGGGAAGAGGAAGACCGTGCGGAAGAAGCCCTCTCCCTTGGGGCCTCGGTCTAGGGCCAGGGCGAGGAGGAGGCCGAGGCCCAGGCTTCCCGCCATGAAGAACAGGGTGAAGAAGAGGAGGTTGATGGCGCTTTGGCGGAAGCGCACGTCCACGAACCCCGTGAAGAGCTCCCGGTAGTTCTCCAGGCCCAGGAAGCGGAGCTTGGGGTGGAGGGCCAGGGCCTGGGCGGGGTCTTTCCCCCAGTCGGTGAGGGAGACCCAGAGGTTCTGCCCGATGAAGCCGTAGACGAAGATCCCCACCGCCAGGAGCGAGGGGAGGAGGACCAGAAAGGCCGTGATCCGGTCGCGCATCCTTCCTCCGGGAAAAAGCCCGTGGGGGCCACCGCCCCCACGGGCGTTGCTCGCTTAGCGCCCGAGGCCCACCTGGCTGGCAATGGCCTGGGCGGCGTTCGCCGCCGCCTGGGGGCTCTTGGTCTGCTGGAAGATCTCCATCACGGTGCCGAACTGGCTCATGAAGCTTTCCGGAGCCACAGCCCCGTGGACCAGGGAGCCCACGATGCGGTTAGACTTCCAGTCCTTCATCGCCGCCTGACCGTAGGCGTTGTACTTGGCGGGGTCGGAGTCCAGCCGGGCGGCAATGGAGCCTTTGAGGGGGTTGAAGGTGTCCTGCCCCTCCTTGGAGCCCACGAGCTTAAGCCAATTGAGGGCGTTCTGGCGGTTCTTGGCCCCCTTGGGCAGGCCAAAGGAGTCGGAGAGCATCATGAACACTCCCTGGGTGCCGGGGGAGGGAGCCCAGGCGAAGTCCGCACCGGGCTTTAGCTTCAGTGTGGTGGTCATGTAGCCCGCGGCCCAGTCCCCCATGATGTTGAAGGCGGCCTGCCCTTGGACCACCCGGTCCACCGCCTGCTGCCAGGAAAGCCCGGCGGCGTCCTTGTTGGCGCAGTCCAGCACCTTGCCGAAGGTCTCCCAAACGGCCACCGCCTTGGGATCGGTGAACTTTAGCTTGCCCTTCCAGAGGTTGTTCCACCCCTCCGGGCCGAGGAGGCCCAGGGCCACGCTTTCCCAGAGGTGCTGTTGCGTCCAGTTCTCCCCCAAGGCCAGGGGGGCCTGGAGCCCCTTGGCCTTCAGGGTCTGGCAGGTGGCCAGGAACTCGGCCCAAGTCTTGGGCGGCGCGACCCCCCACTCCTTGAGCTTGGCCGGGAGGTACCACATGACGTTGGAGCGGTGGATGTTCACGGGCACGCTCCAGATGCCTCCCCTATAGGAGATGAGGTCCAAAAGCCCCTTGGGGAAGGCCTGGAGCCAGCCTTCCTGCCGGAAAAGCGGGGTGAGGTCTTCCATCCGGTCGGCCACCACCCAGGTGCCGATGAGCTCCTGGCCGGCGTGGACCTGGAAGGTGTCCGGAGGGTTGCCGCCCAGCATCCGGGTCTTGAGCACCGCCTTGGCGTTGACCCCCGCGCCCCCGGTCACGGTGGCGTTGATCACTTCCACCCCGGGGTACTTCTGCTTGTAGAGCCGGATGAGGGCCTCGAGGGCCGGGCCCTCGTCCCCCGCCCACCAAGAGAAGATCTCCAGCTTGCCCCCTTGGGCCAGGGCGCCAAGCCCCAGGGCCACACCCGCGGCCAAAAGCCACTTCCTCATACCGACCTCCTTTGCGACGTGGGCCTTTGCGCCCACAAGCCGCCCAGCTCAAAGAAACGGGCCAGGAAAAGGCTGGCTCCGCCCACTGCCGGGGCCAGGTGCCCGTAGACCGAGGGCTGCACCGGGAGGGCCCGGTGGGCCTCGAGGAAGGCGTGGGCTTCCAGGGAGCGGCGGAGGGGGGCCTCCAGGTAGGGGAAGAGCTCCGCCGCCTTGCCCCCCACCACCACCCGGGCGGGGTCGTAGGCCACGGCCAGGTTGGCCAGAAAGCGGCCCAGGGCCTCCCCCAGCTGGGCCAGGGCCCGAAGGGTCAGGGGGTCGCCCCGGCGGGCCCGGGCGAGGAGGGCCTTTAGGTCCCCCGCCCCGCCTCCCCGGGCGGCCAGCAGGGAGCCGAGGCCGAGCTCGGTCTCCAGGCAGCCTGGCCTTCCGCAAGCGCACGGCCTCGCCCCCTCCCCCAGCCAGTGGCCCACCTCCCCCGCGGCCCCATTGGCCCCGCGCAGGAGCCGGCCCTCCGCCACCACCCCTACGCCCAGCCCCGAGCTCAGCACCACGTAGGCCAGGTGGGTTTCCCCGTGCAGGAAGACCTCGGAGAGGGCACTGGCCTTGGCGTCGTTCTCGGCGAGGAGCGGAAGGGGAAGGCCCGAGGGGGGCGTGAGGTCCAGGTCCTTCCAGCCCAGGTTGGGGGCCAGGAGGAGGCGGCCCTCCACCACCACCCCGGGCAGGGTAAAGCCCAGGCCCAAGGCCCCCTCGGAGAGGGAAAGGGCTTCGCGCAGGAGCCGCCTCAGGCGCTCGCTGAGCCCTGCCTCGGGGGGGTGGGCCCATTCCTTGGCCCAAAGCACCTCCCCCCGCCAGTCCAGGGCCAAAAGCACCGTGCCCTCCACGCCGATCTCCGCGCCCAGGGCGAAGCGGGCCCGGGGACGGAGGTGCAGCAGGGTACCCGGACGGCCCAAGGCGGGGGAGGTAAAGGCCCCTTCCTCTAGGAGGCCCTCCTGGAGGAGCTCGTCCACGAGGCGGCTCACCGCGCTCTTGGCCAGGCCGGTGAGCCGGGAGAGGTCGGCCCGGGTTAGGGGGCCCTTCCGCAGGCCCTCGAGGATGGCCCGGCGGTTCAGCCTGCGGATTTCCTGCGCGTCTCCTTTGCGCACCCCGCCCCCTTTAGTTCGTTCCCAGGACTAAGCAAACCACCACCTTCCCTCCCTGTCAAGCCCCTTGCCCTTTCCGCCCTTTGGCCTTAGCCTTGGGGTAAGGCCCGCTAGGGCCCCACAGCCAGGTCCGTTGCCCTGGTGCCTGGGCGCGTAGCCCCGGCTTAAAGTGGGGAAGTCCGGTGCAAGTCCGGCGCTGTCCCGCAACGGTAACCGGCCAAGCCTCAGGCCTTTCTTCGCAGGCCGGAAGCCCGAATACCTGCCAGGGCCGCCTGCCCCTCCCCAGGGCGGGCACCTCACGCGGATGGGGGAGCCGTGGGGGACAAACGCCTCTTGGCCTTTGGCCCCTGCCTCCCGGCAGGGGTTTTTCCCTACCTCCCCCGGGCCTGGCCCTAGCGGCCTTAGGGAGGTAGGCATGAGAAAGCTGGTTTCCCTTCTTGCGGTTCTGCTGGCCTTTGCCCTAGCCTTTCCCCTCACCGTTACCGACGATCTGGGGCGCACGGTCACCCTCAAGGCCCCATCCAAGCGGATCGTCACCATGCTCCCCTCGGTGACGGAGACGGTCTGCGCCCTCGGGGCCTGCGACCGCATCGTGGCCACCGACAACTACTCCGACTGGCCGGAAGCCGTAAGGAAGCTCCCCAAGGCGGGGGGCCTTTACAACCCCAACCCCGAGCTCATCGTCTCCCTGAAGCCGGATCTGGTCCTGGTCTCCAAGTACGGGAGGCTCTACGAGACCCTGGAGCGGGCCGGGCTTACGGTGTACGCGGTCAGGACCGAGACCTACGAGGACATCTTCCGCACCGTGCGCACCCTGGGGAGGCTCTTGGGCCTTCCCGCCGCGGCGGAACGCCTGGTGGCCCAGATCCAGAAGGAGGTCTACCAGGAGGAGGCCAGGGCGGCGAAGGCGAAGACGAGGCCCCGGGTCTACTACGAGATTGACCCCACACCCTACACCGTAGGGCCCGAGAGCTTCATCGGGGTGCTGATCCAAAAGGCCCGGGGGGTGAACATCGTGCCCAAGGAGCTCGGGCTTTTCCCCAAGATCAGCCCCGAGCTCGTGGTGGAGAAGAACCCCGAGGTCATCGTGGCCACGTACCCGAACGCCCTGGAGACCCTCAAGAAGCGTCCCGGCTGGGACCGGATCGCGGCGGTGCGCACGGGGCGCATCTGCGTCTTCACCGGAGGGGAGGACAGCCTCCTCTCCCGCCCCGGTCCCAGGGTGGCCCAGGGCCTTAGGCTTCTCGTGGACTGCTTCCACCGGCCGTGACCCTCGCCCTGCCCCTGGCCCTGAGGCGGAGCCTGGTCTTTGCCTGGCTCCTCGCCCTTCTTCTTCTGGCCCTGGTCCTGGGGGTGGGCCTGGGGGCCGTTCCCCTCTCCCCGGCAGAGGTAGTTCGGGCCCTCCTTGGGCAGGTGGAGAATCCCATCGTTACCGAGCTTAGGCTCCCCCGGGTCCTGGGAGGGATGCTGGTGGGCGCCGCCTTGGCCCTGGCGGGGGCCGCCTTCCAGGGTCTCTTCCGCAACCCCCTCGCCGACCCTTACCTGATGGGATCGGCCTCGGGTGCGGCCTTCGCCGTGACCCTCTTCGCCTCCTTCCTCGGAGGCCTTGCCCCGGCTTTCGCCCAGCACGGGATCTTCCAGAACCTTCCCCCCTCCGCCACCCTCTTTGGCTTTCTTGGGGCCCTTGCTGCCACCCTCCTCACCCTGGTCCTGGCGGGAGGCGTGGCCCGTACCCAGGAGCTCGTGCTGGCCGGGGTCGTGGTGGGGAGCGTCCTGACCGGGGCCACCACCTACCTCATGCTCCAGGATGCGGACCGGGTGCGGGCGGTCTTCGCCTACACCCTGGGGAACCTGGCCTTCCTAGGCTGGCCTGCGGTGCGGGGCCTAGCCCTCCTGCTCCTTTTGGCCGTGCCCCCTCTCCTCTTCCTGGGAAGGGCGCTCAACGCCCTGCAGCTCGGGGAGGAAACCGCAAGGAGCCTGGGGCTTCCCCTGGAGGCCCTGAAGCTCCTTCTCCTCCTCTCTGCAAGCCTCCTCACTGCGGCCGCCGTGGCCCAGGCGGGAATTATCGGCTTCGTGGGCCTGGTGACCCCTCATGCCCTGAGGCGGCTTCTGGGGGAGGACTACCGCCTGCTCCTGCCCGCAAGCGCCCTTGGCGGGGCGGTCCTCCTCGCCCTGGCCGACCTCCTCGCCCGCACCCTTGCCCGTCCGGCCGAGCTTCCCGTGGGGGTGGTGACCACCCTCCTCGGGGGGCCCTTCTTCCTCTACCTCATGTGGAGGCGCCGTGGGTGGGCTTGAGGCTAGGGGGATCGTGGGGCCTTTTGCCCTGAAGGGGGTGGACCTCGCCCTGGACCCGGGGGAGTGGCTCGCCCTCCTGGGCCCCAACGGCTCGGGGAAGACCACCCTCCTAAGGGTGATGGCGGGGCTTCTCCGCCCTCGAGGGGGGGAGGTGTTCCTGGAGGGGAGGCCTCTCCGCGCCTACGGGCCCTACGAACGGGGGCGGCGCCTCGCCTACCTGCCCCAGGGCGGCCCCTACCCCGAGGGGCTTCTGGTGGAGGAGGTGGTGCGCCTGGGGAGGCTTCCCCACCTCGGGCTTTGGGGGCGGGAGGGGAAGGAGGATCGGGAGGCGGTGGACTGGGCCCTCGAGGTCAGCGGGGCCGCCGCCTTCCGGGGCCGGCCTCTCGGTACCCTCTCCGGCGGGGAAAGGCAGCGGGTCCTCCTGGCCCGGGCCCTGGCGGCGAGGCCCAAGTACCTCCTCCTGGACGAGCCCACCACCTTCTTGGACCTGGAGCACCAGGGGGGGGTGGTGGCCCTCCTCAGGCGCCTGGCGAGGATGGGGGTGGGGGTGCTCTCCGTTCTCCACGACCCCAACCAGGCGGCCCTCGCCCACCGGGTGGCCGTCCTTAGGGGGGGCCAGCTCGTGGCCCAGGGAAGGCCCGAGGAGGTGTTGCGGGAGGGGCTCCTGGCCGCCCTCTACGGCCCCGGGGTCCGGGTGGCCCACCTTTCGGGGAGGCCCCATGTCTACCTGGACGGATAGGGCGAGGCTCTTTGTGAAGGGCAAGGCCTTCCTCCTGGACCTGGGGGAGGAGGTGGCCTTCTACACGGAAGGAGGCCCGAGGAGGGCCCGGTACCTCCTGGTGGGCAGGCTCTCCCCGCCGGAGCGCTTCCGGCTCGGCCTGCCCCCTGCGGGGGTGCTCCACTACCCCCTAGGGGTAGATCCCCTGGACTTCGCCTGGGAGGGGGGAACCCTGGCCTTTCCGGGCCTCCGGGTGTACCTCGAGGGGCCGCCGGAATTCGTGGAAACCCCCTACTACGCCTGGGTGGTCCGGGGCGGCTAACTACCGGGGCCCGCATGGGGTGTCGCCCTTGACACCGGGCGGGGGCACCGGGTAGGGTGGGCCTACCGACCGTCCGGTCGCTAGGGGGTGCGGGATGCGGCTCAAGGACAAGGCGGTGCTGATCACAGGGGCGGCCCACGGCATCGGCCGGGCCACGCTGGAGCTCTTCGCCAGGGAAGGGGCGAGGCTTGTGGCCTGCGACCTGGAGGAGGGCCCCCTAAGGGAGGCGGCGGAGGCGGTGGGGGCCTTTCCGGTGGTTATGGACGTAGCGGACCCCGCTTCCGTAGAGCGGGGTTTTGCCGAGGCCCTGGCCCACCTGGGCCGCCTGGACGGGGTGGTCCATTACGCCGGGATCACCCGGGACCACTTCCATTGGAAGATGCCCCTGGAGGACTGGGAGCTCGTGCTCAAGGTGAACCTCACAGGGAGCTTCCTGGTGGCCAAGGCGGCCTCCGAGGCCATGCGGGAGAGAAACCCGGGGAGCCTGGTCCTCACCGCGAGCCGGGTCTACCTGGGGAACCTGGGGCAGGCGAACTACGCCGCCTCCAAGGCGGGGGTGGTGGGGCTCACCCGGACCCTGGCCTTGGAGCTTGGGCGGTGGGGGATCCGGGTGAACGCCCTGGCCCCGGGGTTCATTGAGACGCGGATGACGGCCCAGGTGCCGGAGAAGGTGCGGGAGAAGGCCATCGCTGCCACGCCCTTGGGCCGGGTGGGGAAGCCTTTGGAGGTAGCCTACGCCGCCCTCTTCCTTGTCTCCGACGAGTCCAGCTTCATCACCGGCCAGGTCCTCTTCGTGGACGGGGGGCGGACGGTCGGGGCGGCCCCCGCCTGAGATCACCCCATGCGGGCTTGCGCCCGCATGGGGGCCCCGGTGGCGGGAGGGTGTAGGCTTAGGGCATGCGGGTTCTCGGCTGGTTTCTCCTCCTTGTGGGGCTCGTCCTCGCCTGGTTCCTCCTGAGCCCCTTCGTGGCCCTGGCCCTCGCCCTCTTGGGGGCCGCCCTCGGCCTTTTGGGCTTGGCTTTTGCCCTTGGGGCTTCTTCTCCTCGCCCTCTGGCTCCTCCTGAGCCCGAGGAGGCCCGTTCCTGAGGGGTGGTGAATGGACTTCCGGAGGCTTGACGCCTACTTCCGGCGCATGGTGGAGGAGGGCCTCCTCCCTGGGGCCCTGGTCCTCGTGGCCCGGGGAGGGGAGGTGGCCTTCCTGGGGGTCTACGGGTACCTGGACCCGGGGCGGGGGCTTCCCATGCGGGAGGACGCCTTCTTCCGCCTCTACTCCATGACCAAGCCCTGGGTTTCCGCCCTGGCCCTCACCTTCGTGGAGGAGGGCACCCTCTCCCTGCGGGATC
This sequence comes from Thermus islandicus DSM 21543, assembly GCF_000421625.1. Lineage (NCBI taxonomy): Bacteria > Thermotogati > Deinococcota > Deinococci > Thermales > Thermaceae > Thermus > Thermus islandicus. The sequence continues at coordinate 246,982 of NZ_ATXJ01000003.1, forward strand.
CCCTAGAGAAGTACCTGCCGGGCTTCGCCGCCCTGAAGGTAGGCCGGGAGGTAGGGGAGGAGGTGGTCCTCGAGCCCCTGAGGCGGCCCGTCCTGGTCTACGACCTCCTCCGCCACACCGCGGGCTTCACCTACGGGGTCTTCTTCCGCTCCCCGGTGAAGCGCCTCTACCTCGAGGCCGGGGTGGACCGGTTTGACCTCTCCCGGGAGGCCTTCTTAAGCCGCCTCGCCGCCCTTCCCCTTCGCTTCCAGCCCGGCGAGGCCTTTGAGTACGGGCTTTCCACGGACGTCCTGGGCCACCTCCTTGAGGCCCTGGCGGGGAAAGGGCTGGCGGAGCTCTTGGAGGAGCGGGTCTTCCGCCCCTTGGGGATGAAGGATTCCGGGTTCGTGGCCCAAGACCCCACCCGCCTGGCCCAGCCCTTCCCCCAGGACCCCGAGACCGGCCGGAGGATCGTCCTCCTTCCCGTGGAGGCCCCGCCTCCCCGCTACGCCGGGGGGATGGGGGGGGTGGGGACGGCCTGGGACTACCTTCGCTTTCTGGAGGCCTTAAGGACGGGGAAGGGCCTCCTCCACCCCTCTCTGGCCCGCCTCATGACCCAAGACCACCTGGGCCCCCTCTACCCGGAGGGGCTCAGGCGAGGCCTGGAGTACCTGCCGGGGCCGGGGTACGGGTTTGGCCTGGGGGTAGCGGTGCGCCTCGCAGGGGGGATGGCTCCCGGCCACCCGGGGGAGTTCTACTGGGCGGGGTTCGGGGGCACCTACTTCTTTGTGGACCCCGCGGCCGGCCTCACCGCCCTCCTCTTGGCCCAGGCCCCAAACCTCCTCGCCGTCCTCGAGCCCGAGCGGGCCCTTCACTCCGTTTACGGGGACCGCATGGGGCTTACCTTCAAGACCCTGGTGTACGGGGCCCTCTAGCCCTCCACGTGGACGAAGGGCCTGCGGTCCCGGTCGGGCTCGGCCCGGCGCAGGACCTCGTGGGTTAGGGTCGGGATGTCCCCCGTGCCGAAGAGGAGGAACTCCGCCGCAGCCTGGAGAGGCGGGTCTTCGGACCACTCAAAGTAGATGTGGGGGCGCTTGCCCGTGCGGTCCCTCACGTGGAGGAGGAAGGCGGCCAGGGTGTTGGGCACGGCGGTCCCCAGGATGCGGAAGACCCGGTGGTCGGGGTGGTTTATGCCCCAGACCTTGGCCTGGGTCTTGAACTCCGAGGGGTCGGTCACGTAAATCTCCACGAAGTATACGGGCTCCCGGGAGGGCAGGCGGGCGGCTTCCCGGATCCGCCGCTCCTTCTCCCCGTAGCCCGGACGGGGCCGGGGCCTGTGGGCCACCAGGTGGATGGGGGCCTCCTGGGTGCGCAGGCTCTCCAAGAGCTTTTCCGCCGTCTCGTCCAGGAGGAAGGCTTCCACCCGGAGCTCAAAGGAGCGCAGGGCCCTCGAGGTGAGGGAGATGAGGAGGGTGGCGGCGATGAAGAAGGCAGCGATCTTGACCCCGTCGGGCCTCTCCAGGACGTTGGCCACCAGGACGTAGAGGAAAAGGGGGAGGAGAAGGGTGTAGAAGCTTCCCCGCGGCTTTCCCTCCCGCTGGGCCAGGAGGCTTGCCGCCAGGGCGGCCGAGGTCATCACCACCAGGACCCCGGTGGCGTAGGCCGCGGCCTGGGCCTCCACGCTGGCCCGGAAGAGGAGGGTGACGGCGAAGGCCACGCCGGTGAAGAAGAGGACCAGGACCCGCCGGTTTCGGGCCCACTCCGGGGCCATGCCGAAGCGGGGCAGGTAGCGGGGCACGATGGTGAGGAGGCCCGCCATGGCGCTGGAGCCGGCGAACCAGAGGATGGCGATGGAGAAGAGGTCGTAAAGGGAGCCGAACCCCTCGCCCAGGTAGTGGTGGGCCAGGTAGCTGATGGCCCGGCCCGAGACCTCTTCGCTCCTCCACAGCGACTCCGGGATAAGGAGCGTGGTGGCCGTCCCTGCCCCCACCAGGAAGACGCCCATGATCAAGGCGGCGGCGAGGAGGAGCTTGTGGGTTTCCCGGATGCGCCCCAGGGGCTTCTCGGGGTCGTCGTCCTTCCGGCCCCGGATGAGGGGCATGACCGCAACCCCGGTCTCATAGCCGGAAAGGCCCAGGGCCAGCTTGGGGAAGGCGAGGAGGGTGGCGAAGAGGAGGGCCTCCGGGGAGGGGTGGGTTTGCCAGAGCTTCTGCCACCACCCCTCCAGGTGCGCGGCGCTCAGGTGGGGGAGGGCGGCGGCCAGGGTGAGGGCGTTGAGGGCCAGGTACCCCAGGGTGAGGGGCACGGCCAGCCCGATGGCCTCGCGGAAGCCCAGGTAGAAGACGAAGCCCAGGAGGGCGATCAGGAGGAGGGTGAGGCCCATCTGCTGCCCCTGAAGCCAGGGGGGGGCCAAGGGGTTGGCGATGAGGTGGACGGCGGCGTCGGCGGCCGAAAGGGTGATGGTGACGATGAAGTCCGTGGCCATGAAGCCCAGGACCACCAGGACCACCACCTTCCCCCGCCACCCCGGGAGGAGGTGGCTTAGGAGCCCTACCGAACCCTCTCCGTGGGGGCTTTCCTCCGCCACCCGGCGGTACACGGGGTAGACGGCGACGAGGGCGAAGAGAAAAAGGGCCAGGTTGGCCAGGGGGGAGAGGACCCCGGCGGCCAGGAGGGCGATTCCAGGCTGGTAGCCTAAGGAGGAGAAGAGGTCTACCCCCGTGAGACAGAGGACCTTCCACCAAGGGTAGCGTCCCTCCTCCTTCTCAGGCTGGCCTTCCAAAGCCCTATCCAGGGCGGGCTCGCGCTTTGCCATAAGGCCTCCTAAGGGGTTACCCCCACGGCCTGGGCCAAGGCCATGGGCAGGAGGAAGACCTCCCCCTCCACCTCCACCCTGACCCCCTCTGCGCCCCGCTCCAGGACCTTAAGCCGCGTTCCCGGACGGAGGTGGAGGTGGGCGAGGAGGTTGAGGGTGCCCGGGTCCTGGGCCAGGGCCCGCACCACCTGGGTCTCCCCCAAGGGGGCTTCCCCGAGGGGAATGGCGGGCCGCTCCGGCAGGGTGAGCTCGGGGGTGGGGATGGGGTCGCCGTGGGGGTCAAAGGGAGGGTGGCCCAAGGCCTGGGCAATCCTGCGCTCCAGGGCCTCGGAGATCACGTGCTCCAGCCTTTCCGCCTCCTGGTGCACCTCCTCCCAACCATACCCCAGGCTTTCGTGGAGGTAGGTCTCCAGAAGGCGGTGGTGGCGCAGGACCTCCAGGGCCACCTTCCGCCCTGCCTCGGTGAGGCGGGCTCCCCGGTAGGGGCTATGCTCCACGAGACCGAGGACCGCGAGCTTTTTCAGCATTTCCGTCACCGAGGGGGGCTTGACCGATAGGCGCTCCGCCAGGGCCTGGGTAGGGACCGGACCCCCGAGGGCTTCCTCCAAAAGAAAAAGGTGCTTTAGATAGTCCTCCTGGGCCTCGGAAAGGGGTGGGCGGGACATCGCCCTAAGGGTAGCATGAGGCCATGGACCTCATCCACTACCCCTACCCGTCCCGCCGCCACGTGGTGCTGGGGAGGCGGGGGGCGGTGGCCACGAGCCAGCCCCTGGCGGCTCTGGCGGGGATGGAGATGCTCCTCAAGGGGGGAAGCGCGGTGGACGCCGCTATCGCCATGGCCGCCTGCCTCACGGTGGTGGAGCCCACGGCCAACGGGCTGGGCGGCGACCTCTTCGCCCTGGTGTGGGACGGGGCCCTCCACGGCCTGAACGCTTCCGGGAAAAGCCCCGTGGCCCTCACCCCTGAGCGCCTTCCTGAGGGCAGGATGCCGGAGAGGGGGTGGCTGCCCGTCACCGTGCCGGGGGCGGTCTCGGGGTGGCGGGCCCTGCACGAGAGGTGGGGGAGGCTTCCCTTCGCCGAGGTCTTAGCCCCCGCCATCCGCTATGCGGAGGAGGGCTTCCCGGTGGGGCCGGAGACGGCCCGGGGCTGGCGGCGGGCGGAGGGGATTTACCTTTCCCTGGAGGGGCCGGAGTTTGCCGCCTTCAAGGAGGTTTTCTTCCCTGGGGGAAGGGCGCCCCGGGCGGGGGAGGTGTGGCGGAGCCCCTTCCACGCCAGGACCCTAAAGGAGATCGCCGAGAGCTACGGGGAGAGCCTCTACCGGGGCAGGCTGGCGGAGGCCCTCGCCCGCTTCAGCGCCGAGACGGGGGGTCTGCTTGCCCTGGAGGACCTCAGGGCCCACACCCCCGAGTGGGTGGCCCCCCTTTCCACCACCTATAGGGGCCTTACCGTGTGGGAGCTTCCCCCAAACGGCCAGGGGGTGGCGGTCCTCCTGGCCCTGAACCTCCTCGAGGGGTTTGACCTGAGGCCGGAGGATCCTTGGAGCTACCACGTGCAGATTGAGGCCATGCGCCTGGCCCTGGCGGACACGTACCGCTTTGTGGCCGACCCGCGGCACATGGAGCTATCTCCTGAGGCCTTTCTTTCGCTGGCCTACGCAGCGGAGCGGAGGAGGCTCATTGGGGAGCGGGCGCTTCCCCGGGTCCTCCCTGGGCTAAAGCCGGAGGGGACGGTTTACTTGGCGGCGGCGGACGGGGAGGTGATGGTCTCCCTGATCCAGTCCAACTACCAGGGGTTTGGCTCGGGGGTCCTGGTGCCGGGGACGGGGATTGCGTTGCAGAACCGGGGCCTGGGCTTCAGCCTGGAGGAGGGGCACCCCAACCGGGTGGGGCCGGGGAAAAGGCCCTTCCACACCATCATTCCTGGGTTCCTTACCCGGGAGGGGAGGCCGCTTGGGGCCTTTGGGGTCATGGGGGGGTTCATGCAGCCGCAGGGGCACGTGCAGGTGGTGGTGGGCCTGGCGGACTTCGGCCTGAACCCGCAGGCGGCCCTGGACCGGCCCAGGTGGCAGGTCCTTCCTGGGGACGAGGTGCTTCTTGAGCCCGGCATCCCCCAGGCCACGGCCCTTTTCCTTCGGGACCTGGGGCACCGGGTGCGCTACGAGCCGGACTACGCCGCCTTCGGCCGGGGGCAGGCGGTGCTTCGCCTGGAGGAGGCCCTTTGCGCCGCCTCCGACCCCCGGGCGGAGGGGCTCGCCTTGGCCTCTTAGGGCCCCCCGGGGCCCTGCCCAGGAGAGGAAGCGTGCGCATTAGCGTGGTGATCCCCGCCCACAACGAGGAGGCCTACCTTCCTGGGGCCCTCGAGGCGGTTTGGGCCCAGACGCTCAGGCCCCTCGAGGTCATCGTGGTGGACAACGCCTCCACGGACCGCACCGGGGAGGTGGCGGAGGCCTTGGGGGCGCGGGTGGTCCGCTGCGGGAGGAAGGGGGTGGCCTACGCCCGGCAGGCGGGGCTTCTCGCCGCCCGGGGGGAGTGGGTGGCCATGACCGACGCCGACTCCCTGCCCGTGAAGGGCTGGCTGGAGCGGCTTGCGGCCCGGGCCGAGGGAGCGGTGGCCCTCTACGGGCCCTTGCGGTTTTACGGCGTTTCTCCCTGGGAGGCCGCCTTTTCCGAGTGGGGCTACCGGGCCTTTTTGAACCTCATGGCCCTCCTCGGCCGCCCCAACCTGGCCGGGGCCAACATGATGGTGCGTAAGGAGGCCGCCCTTCAGGTGGGGGGCTTCCCCGAGGTGGAGGCCCGGGAGGACGTCCTCCTGGGCTGGAGGCTCAAGGCCTTAGGCCCGGTACGCTACGTGCCCGAGGCCCTGGTCCTCACCTCGGCGCGGAGGCTGAAGGGGGGCTGGGTCCCCTTTCTCCTGCGGCAGGCTAGAAACCTCCTGGGCGATCCTCGAGGCTACTTCGGGGGAGGCGGGGAAAGGGAAAGATGAGCCTCCGGGGCTCGGTCCTGAGGATCTCGCTGGCCTCGTCGTAGACGGCCACGATCCTCTCGGCGATGGCCTCCGCCGAGCGCTCCAGGGCGAAGGCCCGGGCCTGGAGGCTGAAGCGCCGTCGCTTCTCCTCGTCCTTGAGGAGCTCCAAGGCCCTTGCCGCCAGGGCGAGGTGGTCCTTGGGGGGCACCAGGTACCCCGTCTTCCCGTCCAGGACCCCCTCCACCACCCCCTCCGCCCCCACGGCCACCACCGGCACCCCCATGGCCTGGGCCTCCCAGACCACGAGCCCCTGGGTCTCCGTCTCGCTGGCGAAGAGAAAAAGCTCGGCCATGCGGTAGTAGCCCCCGATGCGGCGGTAGGGCACCGGGCCCAGGAAGCGCACCCGTTCGGCGAGGCCAAGCCCCCGGGCCAGGGCCTCGAGGTGGGGGAGTTCGGGGCCTTCCCCGATGTGGACCAGGAAGACGTCCTCCTCCTCGGCGATCCTGGCCACCGCCCTCAGGACCACGTCAAAGCTCTTCTCCTTCCCCAGGCGGCCCACGGTGATGAGGCGCCTTTTCCCTTCGGGCCAGGGGGAGGGGGAGGGAAGGGGGGCTTCCTCCAGGAGGCGGTTGTCAATCCCCGTGGGGATGACCCGGATAGGCCTTTCTATCCCGTAGCTTTCCGCCAGGCGCCGCACCGGTTCCGTGGGCGTGATGACCACCTCCACCCGGTTGTAAAAGGCCTTGGCCAGGCGGGGAACGATGCCTGTGTACCGGTCAAGGAAGGCCAGCCCGGGAACGTAGTGGGCATACTTTTCATAGTGGGTGTGAAAGGTGGAAACGTGGGGGAGCTCCTTGTTCCGGGCAAGCCGCAGGCCCCAGACCCCCAGGGTGAGGGGGGTGTGGGTGTGGATAAGCTCAAACTCGGTGGGTAGGTACCGGGCTGCAGGGAGGGCGATCTGCTGCCCCTCGTAGAAGGGGTAGGCCACGGAGGGCACCCGGACCACCCCCTCCTCGTTCTCCGGGGCCTCGGGGTGGGCTGGGGCGATGACCCAGGCCTCGTGCCCCATGCGCCTTAGCTCCCTCAGGAGGAGGTAGACGCTGGTGGTGACCCCATTGGGGTTAGGGAAGTAGACATCGGTGAAAAGGCCTACGCGGTAGAGGCGCATGGGTACCTCACTTTCTCCAGGGCCCGGGCGAGCCTTCTTATGCTTTCTTCCAGGGTATGGTGGGTGAGGACCTTCTGCCTTGCGGCCTGGCCCAGGGCCTGGGCCAGGTGGGGGTCTCGGGCCAGGGTCTGGAGCGCCTGGGCGAGGAGGTGGGGTCTGGGGGGTACGAGGAGGCCGGTGACGCCGTTTTGGATGAGCTCTTCCTGGGCGGGGATGGGGGTGGTGACCACGGGGAGGCCCGAGGCCATGGCCTCGAGGGTGGCCAGGCTCTGGTTTTCCCCCAGGGTGGGGAGGAGCACGGCGTCCACCGCCCGGTAGAGCTCCGGCATGTCCTCCCGTCGGCCTAGGAAGCGCACGTTCCC